>NZ_LWGE01001466.1:0-6447 GCF_001635315.1 Oleiphilus sp. HI0123 | reverse complement strand
TATTAATGCTGAAGGTATACAGGTACTCTCGGAGGTTCTATCTTCCAAGTTCGAGGTGAAGGTGGTTGCACCGGATCGTGATCATAGTGGCGCAAGCAGTTCACTGACTTTGAGTCGCCCTTTGCGTGTAATGGAAACTGCAAATGGCCATTACTGTATTGATGGTACGCCGACCGATAGTGTTCACCTAGGGGTCTCATCACTTTTTGATCTTGACTTTGAGCGTGTGGTCTCAGGTATTAACTCTCATGAAAACCTTGGCGATGACGTGTTATATTCGGGGACAGTCGCTGCAGCGATTGAAGGGCGGTTTTTAAAGCAGCCCGCTATCGCTGTTTCCCTAGTGAACCAGGGTCAGTTTCATTATCAAACTGCAGCAAAAGTGGTACTCGATTTATTGGTTCGCTCTAAAGATTTGGAAGTGCCTGAAAGAACCATTTTGAATGTCAATGTGCCGGATGTGCCTTATGAGCAGCTTAAGGGAATTAAAGTCACGCGTTTGGGGCATCGGGCAAAAGGGCTTCCCCCAGAGGAAGTGTCAGACCCACGAGGTCGACAGCGATATTGGATATCGCTTGCAGGCGAGGGAGACGATGCCGGAGAAGGTACAGATTTTGACGCGGTAAAGAACGGTTATGTTTCAGTAACGCCGCTTCAAGTTGATATGACTCGTCATGAGCTGATATCACAAGTAAAAGATTGTTTAGAGGATTGAATATCGTGAGTCAGACACTTGATCTCGAAGGAATAGGAATGACCTCGCGCCGTACCCGGATGCGACTCATTCAGCGGCTCAGGGATGAGGGGATTACCAACGAGGATGTATTGGCAGTCATGCTGGATACGCCGCGGCATATATTCCTCGATGAGGCGCTATCTCATCGGGCTTATGAAGATACAGCTTTACCGATTGGGCACAACCAAACTATTTCCCAACCTTATATTGTTGCGAGAATGACTGAGTTGTTGCTGCAAACGGCGCCGCGTAGAGTTCTTGAACTTGGCACCGGCTCTGGGTATCAGGCGGCGGTCTTGGCTCAGTTGGTGGGTGAGGTCTATAGTGTTGAGAGAATTAATCCTCTGTTAGAAAAAGCGGTTCAACGCTTTAAGCTGCTAGGCTTGAATAATATCAGTACTCGTCATGCCGATGGCGGGATAGGCTGGCCGGAGCGTGGTTTGTATGACGCAGTGATTATGACGGCGGCGCCCACAGAAATTCCATTGGAGCTGGTTCGTCAGTTAAAAGAGGGCGGGCGGATGATTTTGCCTTTGGGAGATGCTCAACAAAGCTTAACTATTGTCACAAGAAAAGGCTCAAGTTATGAACAAAAGATAATTGAGCCTGCGATGTTCGTACCCTTTCTTCCAGGAACGATTCGCTAATAAATTTAAGATACAAAACGGCACCATAAAGAGGTAGATGTGAAAATAGATGGATGGGTTTTTATAAAGGGAGTGTTGATGGGTGCCGCTGATATTGTGCCGGGTGTTAGTGGTGGCACTATTGCTTTTATTACGGGTATTTATGAGCGCCTGCTACAAGCCTTAAATTCAATTCTTCCTACTTTGTTACTAGCATTAAAAAATAGAAGCTTAAAAGGAGTCTGGGAAAAGGCAGACGCCAGTTTTCTTCTTACTCTGTTTGTTGGCATTGTGACAAGCGCAATATCCTTGGCGAAGGTGATTACTTTTCTGCTGGCTAACTTTCCTATTCCTCTTTGGGCCGGCTTTTTTGGTCTCATCTTGGCGTCTGTATACATAGTGGGTCGTGAAGTAAGGGAGTGGAGCGTTGGCTTGGTTATCGCAATGCTATTGGGAGCCGTATTTGCCTGGGGCTTAACCTCAATGTCTCCAGCGAGTATTGATCAAACACTCTTTAACGCCTTTCTATCGGGTGTGCTTGCGATTTGCGCTATGGTGCTACCAGGTATCTCCGGAAGCTTTATCTTACTGATTCTGGGCACCTATGCTTATATTCTTGGGGCGGTGAAGGACTTTGATCTCGCCGTATTAAGTGTCTTTGTGCTGGGGTGTGGTATTGGTATTTTGTCCATTGCCAAACTACTTGTTTGGACATTTTCACGTTATAGAAAACTGACTTTGGCTGTTTTAACAGGCTTTATGATTGGTGCCTTGAACAAGGTTTGGCCTTGGAAGCAGGTTTTAAGCTATCGCGAAAACCGTCATGGTGAATTAGTACCTTTGTTAGAGGCTAATATTTCTCCGGATAAGTATGTAGCCTTAACGCAAGAGTCTTCCTATCTAGTGCTTGCAGTGATTTGTGCCATTGGTTCAGCTTTAATTGTATTGCTGCTTTCCCGCTTGGGCGCAAATAATGAGAAAGAGAACACAAAAAGTGTGTGATCTGTTTTAATAAGAGTGTTTCTTAGGGTAACACTGGTGTATTTTGCGGTAACGTTTAATTTGCTTATATTCTGAGCGAATAAGATAGAAGATGAATGACTTAGCTAAGTAACTTAATATTCTTCATTAAGTTAAAGAAGTAAAAAGAATTAAATAAAAAAATATTATAGCTATATGTTATGGAGAGGTTTGTCGAATTGTTTACTTTTTATCCGCTTTGTAATTTGGCGTGTTTAAAAAATAGGCGGCCTCTTGCTTTTGTAACGTTTTGTATCTTAACGCTATTCCTTCTGGCCTCCTGTACCTCTCCATCAATATATCTAGATAAAAACTTTAACCCTCCAGTCTACTTTGGGCAGCATGTTGTACGTAAGGGAGATACCTTATATGCCATCGCATGGCGCTATGGCCGTGAGATGAAGGAGTTGGCGAGAGAGAATGGAATAAAGTCGCCCTATGTGATTGTGCCGGGGCAAAAAATAAATTTAGAACGTCGCAAAAACTCACAGAAATCGAACTTGAAAATATCAAAATCAGGGTCTAAGAGAAGAGGGAATGTAACAGAACGTAAAGAAACTATGCAGAATGGTAAAAACGTAACAAGAGATAAAAAAACCAAGCACATCAAGAACATAAATTGGCAGTGGCCTCATCTTGGCCCGATACTTGCCATGTATTCTGTAAAAGGTTCTGTAGGAACTTCCCGTTCAAGTGGAATGAGCAAAGGGAAGTCTGCGGGTACGACTCTCAATAAGGGGGTCGATATTACCGGCAATTTGGGTTCGCCAATATATGCGGCCGCTGATGGAGAAGTAGTTTATGCAGGCAATGGCTTGTTAGGCTACGGAAACTTGGTAATTATAAATCATAATGAAACTTACCTCAGCGCTTATGCACATAACCAGCGGATACTAGTTAAAGAAGGACAAAAAATAATAAAAGGTCGCAAGATCGCAGAGATGGGGAGCTCTGACTCAAAACAGGTAATGCTTCATTTTGAAATTCGGCGCAATGGTGAGCCGGTTGACCCAATGAAATATCTGCCTGCGAGATAAAACTATCCTAAAAGGGAAAAATGCCAGTTGCGAGGCTGGTAGCGTATTTATTTAAACAGCTAGGTTGCATCATCAAGGATCTTGATGAGCAAACAATAAAAAGCGAGGCAAGACAGATGTCAGCAGAAAGAGAAGCGTACTTTGACGATGTAGTAGAAATTGATGGCGTTGAATCAGAAGAGACAACGACTGAAAGTTGGGGTTTTGAGGAAGAGGCTGAGACAGTCGTCACTCCGATAACCGCGAAAAAGAAAGCTAAGAAGACAGGCATAGACGGTCGCTCATCAGAAAGTCAGTCATACCGTCAGCTTGATGCGACACAAATGTACTTGAATGAAATCGGATTTTCTCCGCTTTTATCCCCAGAAGAAGAAGTTTATTTTGCTCGCTTGGCGCAGAAAGGTGATGCGGCCGGGCGTAAGAGAATGATTGAAAGTAACTTGCGACTCGTTGTAAAGATCGCACGTCGCTATGTTAATCGTGGTTTGACTCTACTTGACCTGATTGAAGAGGGTAATTTAGGCCTAATTCGCGCAGTTGAGAAATTTGACCCAGAACGTGGTTTCCGCTTCTCTACTTATGCAACATGGTGGATTCGCCAAACTATTGAGCGCGCAATCATGAATCAGACGCGTACAATTCGTCTGCCTATTCACGTAGTAAAAGAGCTGAATTTATATCTGCGTGCTGCACGTGAGTTGACTCAAAAACTTGATCACGAGCCATCGCCAGAAGAAATTGCAGATTTGCTTGATAAGCCTGTTGCTGATGTTAAGCGCATGTTGGGCTTGAACGAGCGTGTTGCCTCTGTTGATATGCCTATCGGCGGCAGTAGCGACAAATCATTACTAGATACAGTTGCTGATGAGTCAGCGTCTGATCCTGCAGAGTTGCTGCAGGATAGTAACCTTAAAGGTAGCATTGATGGCTGGTTGGATCAGTTGTCTGGTAAGCAGCAAGAAGTTCTTTCTCGTCGCTTTGGTCTTCGTGGCTACCGTATGAGCACCTTGGAAGAGGTTGGTAAAGAGATTGGTCTAACTCGCGAGCGAGTTCGTCAGATTCAGGTTGAAGCACTTAAGCGACTCAGAGATATCCTTGAGAAGCAGGGCTTAAATGGCGAAACCTTGTTTAATAGTTGCTTCTAAGCTTCTTATGTATGCCGCAAATTTTGTGCAGGCATCAGAGTAAGTAAAAAATCCCCGCCTTTGGTGGGGATTTTTGCATTTACAGTTTTAAAATTCGCTGCTGCTGAGTCTGGGTCTTAATGTTGAATTCTATGTGGTATAAAACTTTTGCAAACAGTAACTTACTGAACTATTCTAACTAAAAGCTTTAAAAAGGCTGGTGGCGCTCCGATTCAGGGGCTTATTTAGATCTAGGGGCAGGTATTTGTTTTCGCTATTTAAAAAGAAATCGAAAGCTCAAGTAGTAGGGCTGGAAGTTCGCTCCAGCGGTATAGCTCTTGCTGTCGCTTCGAAAAATGAAGGCAAAAATGCGCTCATTACATTGTGTGATTATCGTGAGTGCAATGCGGCAGAGCGTGTATCAGTGCTGGAGTCACTTGTTGAAGAGCATGGCCTCGACGGTGCAACTTGTCGCGTCGTTTTGCCGGCAGATCAGTATCGAGTTTACCCTATCGAGAAGCCAAAAGTTGAAGAGAGTGAACTCGTCGATGCCGTTCGCTGGAAGCTAAAAGACCTACTCGACTATGACGTAAACGATGCGGTGCTGGATGTCTATGATTTTCCTCAGGATGCCCTAAAAGGACGTCCGGAACAGGTGAATGTTGTTTCCAGTCGGTCAGCTTTAATCCAGGATACCGTGAATCTCGTCAATAAGTCTGGTTTGGAACTAGAAACAATTGAGATCTCAGAGCTAGCGATTAGGAATATTGCCTTGCGACTAGCAGATGATGATCAAAGACCCGTTGCGGTTTTATATCTTCGTCACGGTGCTGGAATGATTGTGTTGGTTAAAGGTGACACGCTTTACTTTTCCAGGCATTTTGACTTTTCTTTACAAGCGCTGAACGATGTCGCGCAGCAAAACTCGGTTATTCAGCAATTATCTTTAGAAATCCAGCGCTCATTTGATTACTTTGAAAGCCAGATGGCTCAAGTTCCTCCGCAAACGGTTGCACTGATGGGCCCTGCACCCAATATGCCATTAGCAAATATGCTTGGTGGTAGTATTGGCGCCAGAGTCGAACCGCTTGATATGTCCTTGTTTATGCAGGACGAGGCAAATCTGGGCCTTGAAGAAATTCAAGCTTTTGTCGCGCTCGCCAGTGCATTGAGAGAGGGGTAGAGCAATATGCAACAAGTAAACCTCTATACCGACGCTTTCAAACCAAAACGCGTAAAGTTACCACTCGAACAAATTATACTTCTGCCTGTTGTCACCTTGCTCTTGCTCATTGGTGTCAGCTTGTGGCTTAGCCATAGCTTAAAGCAGGAAGCTCAAGAGCTTGAAGTAATCAAATCAAAGAATGAAGAAATGGCAAAGCGCCTTGAAACACTAAGCGTTAAAGCTAAACGCATGAGAAAAGATGAGTCATTAGTCGCCGCTAATCAGCGTTTGCACGCTAAAGCTGAAGCTCGTCAACGAATGATCGAAATGCTAGATACGGTTGTAGTTAAAGATGATGAAGGCTTTTCTAATATTCTGCTCTCACTTGCACGCCAGAACTTAGATAAACTATGGTTGAACTCAATAATTATTGGCTCCTCAGGAAAGGAGATGCATATTGAAGGCATTACCCTGAACGGTGACTTGGTGCCCGAGTATTTGCAAAAGCTTCGTCAGGAAGACAGCCTCCTGGGGCGTACATTTACATTGTTTGAACTTGAAAAACACGAAGGGAAGAGACATTGGTTGAATTTCTCTTTGCGCTCTGAAGAGCACACTGCAGCACCTGAGGTGTTACTTTCTCGTCTTGATAGCAGTGAAGCAATACTCAACTATGCTAAAGACTCGGCTGGTTCTTCTGTAGAACAAGAAGGAGGCCAGAAATGAACCTTGAGAAATG
>NZ_LWGE01001465.1:0-947 GCF_001635315.1 Oleiphilus sp. HI0123 | reverse complement strand
TTTCTGTCATTGTTTTTTCCTCGTTTGCTTCCTTTAGGCTTGAGCAAGTTTAGGCAAGTTACCTATTGCGCCCACCGCATACTGCATCACTTTATTTTTCGCAGGCCCGGAATTATTTGCTAGACCCAGGCCTATATTTCTTACCACCCTTAGCGGCAGCAACTCATTACTAAAGCCATGATAGAACATATCCATAATGCTCATCATTTTCTGGTTCTCTGGTCGTCTACTTTTTTGATAACGCTGCAGGACTTCAAGGCTAGCAATATCTTCGCCCGCTAAGTGTGCTTGCCCCAGAATTTCGATTAGCATCGCAGCATCCATAAAGCCCAGATTAACGCCCTGCCCGGCTAAAGGATTGATAGTATGTGCTGCATCCCCCGCCAATGCCACACCCTGGCGGACATAGTTAATGGCATGGGACTTAAATAAAGGGAAGCTAGCGTGCTCTACAATGCGTGTAATGGTAGGAAGCTCTGAAGGATAAGCAGCTTTGATCGTCGCTAACAGCTCCTCGTTACCCATCTGCGATAATTTGCCGACACTTTCAGGCAAGTCGTACCAGACGAGTGAGCCAAAGTGTTCCTTACCACTATCGGCCAAGGGCAAAAATGCCAAGGGTCCATGAGAGGTGAATGACTGCCAGGTAATATCTTCCTGACTGCCTTCATACGCAGCAGTGCAGACAAAAGCATGCTGCGCATATTTGTCTTTATATTGACCGAGGCTGGCTTGTTCTCGCACACGTGACTGTGCGCCATCGGCACCAATCACTACGCGCCCGCTAATGTCTCCTGCTTTTGATAGTGTCAGGGTTTTCAGCTCACCATCCAATTCCATCTCTTCAATTTTGTCTGGACAATAGACGCTAACATTTTCCAGGCCGTTCATTGCTTCATGCAAAGCGAGATGAACAATATCATTCTCAATAATATTGCCAAGATGAC
>NZ_LWGE01001464.1:0-3187 GCF_001635315.1 Oleiphilus sp. HI0123 | reverse complement strand
TGCTGTACTAGCAATATATTCTGACGTATAAGCTTATGTTCATTGAGGCAAAATGCCGTCAAATCTTCTACGGCTCCAGAACCTTCAAGTGAAGCGCATAGCGCATAGCCCGGATAAAGTTCTGTATTTAGCGCTAAGCTCTCAACTAAACACTGGCGCTGACCTTCTTGAGAATTTAAAGACAAGCATGGCGATAAGCTTTGTTGCTCAAGTGTCTTCTCGAAAAAATAGTCATAACGACAGCGCTGCCTATATTGCGTAGGTAAACTATTACACTGATCCACACTTTCGTTTGTTAAGGCGCCTTTCCTGACTTTAAGATAATCAAATGCCTCCATACAGCGCTGGCGATAGCTCGCTGCATCCTCCAGATAATCACAGGCACTCGCACTAAATTGCTTCGATAATAGCTCAACAACGAAGCGTTCAAAGCAGTCATACTGACGAGACTCACCAAGAACATGGCAGGCACGGGCAGCTTTTCGCATCAGGGGGCGTGCCGAATATTCCGGTAAACCGTGAAGCTCTATTGCTTCCTTTTCAGCCGCATCATTAGTCATCGCTAGCTGAGATAGTTTTTCTGTTACCGATAGCAACTTAGCGCCCTGTGATTGCTCGGTATATGCGCTGACGGTCAGACCAGCCAGTAACGCTAAAACAGACACACTCAATAATAAGGCAAGGCTCAATTTCAGAGAGATATCTCGTGCAACCATCGTCGCGGGATAAATACTAAAAACGCCTAAAGCAAAAAAGGCTGCGCCAACATAGGCAATATCAACCCCCGCTGCCAACAAGCCAACTGAGATCACAACATCGAAGGCAATAGGAACCGGAAAAAAAGCAGCGCACAAGGCCACCACAATTAGTATTATTAAGGTCCACGACCCATTTAAGTTATCTAGTGAAACAAATTCTGCTACAAGCGCAGCAAGCCCCCCAGCTAAAAGCATAAGAGGCAGCGCCCCTTTTAAGATAAACCCTAAATGCCCCAAATATGCTTTGGTAAATTCAAAGACAAACTGAAGCCCCCTAGTTTGTTGCGTAATTGCACAGGCATTTAGCGGGAGATCAATACCACTACCTTTAAACTTACCACCCTCGCCATGAAAACGAGCACTTAAAAAGGGAATTACCAGTAAGACAAAAAATACGATCAAGATGTACTTAATGGCAACTAGCTCTATGGGCAGCAAGCTTAGTGACATCGCAACCACGATAAAATTAAAGCTTGGCGAACTACTCAGCATCGATAAAGCGGTGGGAGTAGGAAGGCCTCCCCGGTATAAACCAAAAGCAATGGGCGTAGAACAGTTGGCGCAAACACCCAAAGGAGTTCCGAGCAAGGCACCAATAAACGCTTGTTTATAAGGATTTCGCCCATCTGCGACTTTAGGCAAGTTTATTGAAAGGAAAGATATTAAAGTCAGTACAGCTGCAGCAAATAGAAAACCAAAGGTCATTCCTTGCCAGTTGGTATATGCCCAGTTAAGCGAGCTATAGAGAATACGCTCTGCATGCCCTTGCTCAGCACTAAGCGGGTAAATGACATCAAAGGCGAGAGAACTAAGATGGTTGCGCTGGCCCATCTGAGCTTTTTCATCCAGCGCTGGAAGCCGCGACTGGGACAAGAACAACAATGAGATAAAGGCGAGCAGAATGAGAGAGCAAAGAAATCCCCTTTTATCGACTACCCGCATATTGTTCTCATTACCGTACATTCACCATCTAATTAAAGAGGCTACAGATCGAAAATCTTTCCAGGATTCATCAAGCCTTTTGGATCAAAGACACGCTTAACGCCTTTCATCATTTCGATCTCAACAGGCGAACGCGAATAACCCAGGTAATCTTTCTTGACCATTCCGACGCCGTGCTCTGCCGAGATACTACCATTGTATTTTGCGACAATATCAAAAACCCACTTATTTACCTGAATGCACTTCGAGAAGAACTCTTCATTGCTTAAATCTTCAGGCTTAAGAATATTCAAATGCAGATTGCCATCACCGATATGACCAAACCAGATAATTTCAAAATCCGGGTAATGCTCAGTCACCACTGAATTGATCTCATTTAGAAACTCAGGAACTTTAGAGACCACGACCGAAATATCGTTTTTGTACGGAGTACGCACAGAAATCGACTCTGAGATACCTTCACGCAAACGCCATAAGTTATTGAGCTGGGTTTCACTCTGGCTGATCACACCATCCAAAACCCACCCTTCTTCAACACAGGTTTCAAATAAAGCCATTGCGTCATCCATTACCTGGTCAGACGTCGATTCGAACTCCAACAATGCATAGAAAGGCGCTTCAGTTTCAAAGGGTGCAGGCACATCGTTGTGCGCTAAGACATGCCCCATCGCTTCGTGCGAGAAAAACTCATAGGCAGTCAAGTCCAGCTTTGCTTGGAATGCTTTCAAGACATCCATGGTGTTACCAATATCTGATAGACCCAGAACCAAAGCAGTCAGATTGTTCGGTTGACGCGTTAGTTTCATTGTTGCTTCAGTGATAAAACCAAGTGTTCCTTCAGCACCAATAAACAAGTGACGCAAATCATATCCGGTATTGTTTTTCAACAAGTCTCGGTTTAGTTCAAGAATTTCGCCAGCACCTGTTACCACGGTTAAACCCAAGACCCAATCACGGCTCATGCCGTATTTGATAACTTTAATACCGCCCGCATTAGTCGATAGGTTACCTCCTAGCTGACTAGAACCGGCCGATGCAAAGTCAACCGGATAGTACAAACCGTTCTCTTCGGCGAAGTTTTGCAACTGCTGTGTAACAACACCAGCCTGACAACGTACAGCCTGATCACTGGCGCTGAAATCAACGATCTGATTCATGTAATCGAAAGAAACGACCACTTCACCATTGCTTGCCACAGCCCCCGCACTTAAACCGGTTCGTCCGCCAGAAGGTACTAGTGCAAACTCGTGCTCATTCGCTAGCTTAACAATTGCCTGAACTTCTTCAGTTGTTTTGGGGAATACAATCGCTAGAGGCTTAGGCGCATATATTTTCGTCCAATCCTTACCATGAGACTCTAGAGTCTCCGCATCAGTACGAACTTTCCCGTCTTCTACCACTGCTTTTAACGCATCAATTATCTGAGTTTCCGAAGCCATAAGCTTATCAATCCACCTAAATCTGTTAATAACTGTACTCTTACTTCC
>NZ_LWGE01001463.1:0-3836 GCF_001635315.1 Oleiphilus sp. HI0123 | reverse complement strand
TGGATTAATCGGTGAAAACAACCAACACCCTGATGTACACGACTGTATGGGCATTCCCTTATTAATTAATGAAAAGCCGTGGGGACTACTTACCTTAGATGCGCTTGAACCTGGCACCTTTGACCAGATTGATAAGGACCAGCTGAGGACATTTACCAAACTCACCGAAGCGGCGGTTAAGGCAGCCGTACGAATCGATTCACTTGAAGCCAGTGCAGCTCACCACCGATTAGTCAGTCAAACTTTGCTGAAAAGCTCTGACAGCGAGATGATCGGCCAGAGCGATGTGATGATGAATCTGAAAGATGAGCTAGATATCGTCGCACAATCTGACTTGAGTGTACTGGTGCTCGGTGAAACAGGTGTTGGTAAAGAGCTCGTCGCACGACAAGTTCACAATATGTCTCCACGCTCCAAAGGGCCGTTGGTTTATGTAAACTGTGCAGCGCTCCCCGAGAATATTGCAGAAAGTGAATTATTCGGTCACGTCAAAGGCGCATTCTCTGGCGCGGTTTCAGACCGAGCGGGGAAATTTGAAATCGCACATGAGGGGACACTTTTTCTTGATGAAATTGGTGAGCTTCCCTTGTCCATCCAGCCAAAGTTACTCAGAGCGCTGCAAAGCGGCGAGATTCAGCGTGTCGGCTCAGATAAGAACATTCAGGTAGACGTACGTATCGTCGCCGCAACCAATCGCGACTTACAAAACGAGGTCGCAGAACATCGATTTCGAGCAGACCTTTACCATCGACTAAGTGTCTACCCGGTTCACATACCCCCTCTTCGAGAAAGAGGCAAAGATATTCTCTTACTTGCGGGTTATTTACTAGAAATAAATCAAAAGCGCTTAGGTGTCGAAGGACTCAGAATCACGAGCGATGCCAAGCACCTCCTCACTCAATATGATTGGCCCGGAAACGTACGAGAGTTAGAACATATGCTCAGCCGCTCAGCATTAAAAGCGATTGCTGATCAAGGCCGACACAACCGTTCCATCGTTATCGACGCCTCCTACCTGGATATTCACCTTCAAAACGGTCAGCCAAAAACTAACGGCAAGGAACACCCGCTAGTGAATGAAGCGAACAGCAACCTTTTTTCATTTACACCAAAAGGGAATCTTAAAGACGCAGTCGATGATTTCCAGAGAAATTATATTATTCATATTCTGGACCAACATCAGGGAAACCAGGCGGCTGCAGCACGTGACTTGGGCGTAAACCGAAGTAATTTCTATCGCTTAATTAAACGCCTGGAGCTATAAAGGCTTTAAGAGAAGCAAAGCTTTCCCTTGATTCAAGTCTAAAGTTCATCATAATTAGCTAAGATCTGACCGTTGGCGTCTGCATGAAGCAATGCGACACAAGCTCACTTTTCTTAGGCGTCTTTTACTATGCAAGCTTTAGAGTGGTTATTACCGCAGTTGTCCACAACAACATGGACAGCACATATTCTGGTATTTGTATTCAACATTGGCTTATTCCTGTATGCAAAGCCGATTATAAGCTTCATTGATGGCGCACGTGATAGCGGCGTCAAAGTCACACTGTTTCGCGCCTTAAACGGCCTGGTGCTGATTCTTCATATCGTCCATCTGGTTTTTCTCAGACTCAACAATAGCTACGAAAACTTCTTTATACACTTGGGTTTAAGTCTCACCACTCTGTATCTCAGCATCCTGATTTACAGTATTTGTAGCCGCCAATCTCGCAAGAAGTTCGGCCTCGAAAAAGTTGTTGATGAGAAGCCTGTTTTTCTAGACACCTACTCAAGCCGTCTAGTAGATATCATTATCCTGTTTGTCATCATTCTGGCAACGCTGTTCACCCTCATTAAAATTTGGGGCGCCGATAGTATGCTGGAAACGACTGGCATATTCGGAATCCTATTTGCCTTCCTAGCCTTTACCAGCAACATCTGGGCACCTGATATTATTAGCGGCTTAATCATCCTGAATACGCAAATTCTCGAAGACGGAGACGTCGTCGTCATCGGCGATGATGAAACGGAGTATGTCATCAGCAAGGTAACGCTGATATATGTGATTCTCTACGACATCCGTAATAACCATCGAACGCTCGTGCGGAACAATCAGTTCATTCAAAATAAAATCGATAACCTCAGTCGCGTAGCGAGTACTGATGGCGTACGCCAAGCCTTGAGCTACAACATTGGCTACCCTGAATTTGATGGCAAAACAAAAGACGAACGACAAAAACAGCTGGCAGACTTCAAAGCGAAAATCGATAAGTTTTTTAGCCTTGCGCAAGAAAACTGCCTTGAAAAACCCGATATTAAAATCAACCAAACCCGGCAATTCGAGTGGGCACTTACGCACGCGGGTGATTACGCACTAGAATATACGCTGTGGATCTATCTTGATCGAATTCCAAATACAAAAGTTACGGCAACGATTCGAAAGCATTTGATGGGAACAATCTTTCGCGTGAATGACGCGGTATATACGGCGTCCATTATTGAGGGCATTGATTTATCCACACCACAATTAGCGAAACTTGAGCTAAAAAACGTTGAAAATGCTGGCAAGCTTAGCGAACTAGCTCAAGCCTAGAGGCGGCTCATGCTCTTCATTGCGGGAGTCGATTGCTTCTGCATCTCTTAGAGCCTTAACCAGCACCGCATGCTCGTGCGTGGCTTGACCTGAGTGCAGATAATGCTTTGCTGCATCTACCACTTTCTGCCACACCTCAAATCGGTAATTTAAGCTTAACAGAGACTTGGCTATGAAGTCAGAGTCCACACCACTTTCACGCATTTCAGCAGCTTTGGCTAAGGCTTTTTTTAGTTCGTCATCGCTTGGTTTAGTCATAAGTAATGTGCCCCTTCTCCACAAAGAATAATGCCATAAGAACTGGCTCATACTTTAAATATAGCTTATTTGAAGCAATTAAGAGCAAATGCAACGCTTGAGAAAAACTTTAAGGAAAGCAGAAAAGAAAAAGCCGACACTGAAGGCATCGGCTTTTTAATGAATATTCAGCAAGGACACTTAGTGGTCGATAGACGTAAAAATCTTCAAGCCATCAGCTGTTTTGATCAAGTTATAAGACTCACGCCAGTTAGAGACCGTGTCGCCCGAATCGTTCATCATCGTCCATGTGACTGAGGCAAGGAAGCAGCTACGGCCAATCTCGGTGACTTCGAGGTTTTCGTACTTGGTATGTGTTACACCCTCTGCAGAGTGTTTATCAAGCAAGCTTTGGAAATATTCGACCAGGTCAGACGGCGCTGCACACTCCCATACTGCGGCATCTGAAGTGACAGCCAAATAAGGCGCTTGGTATCGACTTGCAATCAGGGCCCCATCAAATGAAGAAAAATCTCGCACAAAGCGGTCAAAGAATTCTTTTATATCATCAAGCATATTTCAGTTCTTATCGCTCAAGGTTACAGGAAGATAAAGAGCCAGAGCCTAGAATCGGCCATTACTCATTTAATGCTATTCAAACACGCAAACTTATCTACTTCAAGCTTTTCTCATGATAGCTTGTGAGTCACGGTTACTTTCAATAAGCGACAACTTGCTTAATGTGAATAAGCTCAGGCACTGAGCTTTATGAAGATGAATTATCTTTAGTATGTTAAGGTAATTTTTCTCAAATTAAATAGAGCTATGACAAGCAAGGTATGCACAACAAAGGTAAAAGAATTCCCGGTAGAAGGTGGATGACACGAGCTGCCGTGGCAATTATTTTTCGGGATCACCCTAGCCAAGGTCGTCAGGTTTTGCTGATCAAACGCGCCGAGCGACCGGGTGACCCCTGGTCTGGTGATATGGCTTTTCCTGGTGGTAAGATGGACGCTACAGATGCCAA
>NZ_LWGE01001462.1:0-3419 GCF_001635315.1 Oleiphilus sp. HI0123 | reverse complement strand
TCACAGTAGGTAAATCCCTAAACCGCTTATGAATCGAGTTGCTAGATCATCGATTATAACAGTCTTATTTCGTTACGGCTCTGATGTATGAAGTTGGTTTATGTGAGCTCTGCTTCACTTTCTTTGTGTGTTTGAACTAAAGCCTATCTCCGTGATAAACTAAGCGTATTATTTAAATGGATTTAGAGAGTCTGTAAGCCAAAGGGATCATCGGCCGTATTACGTCCTGCCTATTTTTATTACTTCTCTTTTCGTCTCCTTTCTCAATTAATTGAAATGCAGAGATATGAAAAATACCACTATTTTGCTAACTAGCCTGACCGTAATTGTAATCGGGGGTTTGCTTTATCTAAGTCTCCCAGGCACAGATACAAAGATAAAAGATACCGGAACCAGTGGTGCAGAAAAACACCAAATTTTATCTGCGTTAGATCGCTCAAACATTGGTATTGAATCCGCTTTACCTGATAAACCGCCTGTGAAAAATAGTGATACCTTGTTAACGACACTTCAAAAGGAAAAGTACAGTAACCTCCCGGATGAACGCAGAACTGAAATGTTAGAAGTGATTTCCGCGACGAACCAGGCCAGGAATACGGTTTCTTCTGGTGCGGAGAAATATTTTGATTTAGTCGAGGATGATAAAAAATTTGTAGAACTAGATGCGCTGGCTGATCAGAAAATTATTGAATTAAATCGTTTGCTTAAAGAGAAGCAGACAAGTGCAGATTAGTCTGTAAGAGTTCGAGTTTTAAGAAGGTATTGTGGTCGTTTAGCGTATCAATTTCTACGGCTGTAAATCGTTATTATTAGAGTTAAAAGGAAGGAGTGTAAGGTGCGTATTATCGAGGGAAGGTTAATTGCAGGCCTAGTATCAGTACTTTTACTTAGCATGATCAGCGTCCAGGCCCATGCAAGTGTGGTTGGAAAGATAAGCGGTGACTTAACTGTGAGCCAGGGCGGTGTTGCTTATAATCTCTCGTTACCTTTGCCGAATGGTATTCATGACGTTTCACCACCTATTTCTCTGCAATATAGCGCTCAAGCGACAAACGGTATTGTCGGCCCAAGTTTCAAACTAAATGCCAGTTCAGCTATTACACGATGTACACCAACCTATCAAAAAGATGGGTTTGAGTCAGGCATACAAGTTGATTCTCTAAGTCGGTTTTGTCATGACGGGCAAAGACTGATCTCGGTATCTGGAAATGACGGTCAAAATGGCACTGAATATCGCACATACGACAATAATAACGCTAAATACCAATCAATCGGTGGTAACAACTACACTCCTGAACGTTGGATTGTAAATACACCAAGTGGTTTTGAGTTAGAGTTTGCACGCTTCGGTCACACTGACAATCAGTTTGCAACGTGGCTGTTAGTAAGTAAGAAAGATATCTTTGATAATACGATTACGTATGACTATGTCGATGGCAATTTACCTTTGGTGTCTACTATTTCATATTCAGGCCACCTTGTTAGTTTCGAGTATCAAGACAAAAATCTTCCCTCCAATAACTATATGGGCGGAGCAAGTATAAATAACCATAAGCTCTTAGATCGAATTGATGTAAACGCCCCAAATGGAGATTTAATTTACTTCTTTGATTTTGATTATGAATTCCTACAAAGTGCCGTTGATGTAGAACGCCTGAACAAAGTGACTCAGTGTTTCAGTGGCACATCAAGTGAGAATAATAGCGCATGTTTAAAGCCTGTTTCATTTCACTATCAAGAGCTACCTGTCGCATCAAATGTTATTGATCGTTTAGAAAGTGATTTAACCATTGTTGTTGAAGATGACTTTTATAACCCAGATGGTGGAGCGCTAAGTTCTCCAATTGAAGAGCGACCTAGTTATGCCGCTGGTGACGTAACAGGTAATGGCTATCCGGATTTTTGTTACTACAAACTCAATACAGGAATCGTGTGTGCAAAGTATAACGCGGGCAGCTACGATCCACCCACAGCCTGGAGTGTCGACTTAGCGTACCAAGCTAATAACGAAGACTTCAAAGCCTACGGTTTATTGAACCTTATTGATTTAAACCTAGATGGTAAATCGGATGTTTGTATAACGGATGATGAAGGGATTCGTTGTGGTGTTAGTGATGGTGACAGTTTCAATATTACTTCAAACTCTACTTCTCTTTGGACAACCGCCATTAATAAATCGTACATGGGGGTTTCTTTTGCTTACGTGAATGAAGATGAATATATCGACATTTGTGGTACTGATGATAACGGGAATTATCGTTGTTATGAGGGGAATGGTAGTTCTTTTAGCAGCGAGCTGTTCAGTTTTAACGATGTAGACTTCTTTGCCGAAGCGGAATGGGACTACGAATACAATTGTGATGAGTCGAATAGCTGCTCAAAAATGAGTGAGTCTTTCGAAGTAGGCTACCCATCACCCAATTTTATCGATATCGATGGCGACTTCGATAAAGACCTTTGCTGGGTTTCACACGAAAGTCAGGCCTTTGTGTGTAAGGAGGCGTCTACCAATACATCTACACAGACCTTGGAATATGGTGCGAAAGTTTCCAAAGTAAATTTATCGAGCCTAACTTCTACCTTGCCCTCCACAAATAGTACGACTCGATTTGCCTCAGTCCATAATGACTGGAAACAACAAGCAGAGGCCGCGGTTCAAAATATCAATAAGTTGGCCTCAGGTTTTAGACTAGCAAACCTGAATGGCGACCAACTTTTAGATGTCTGTTATGTATCCGGTGAAGATTATGTATGCCACCTAAATACCGGTAAAGGATTTGATGCATCCTCTGTTTGGTTAGATCTGAGTGATTCATTTGCAGACATGGATGACGATGCGAAGAATGCAAAAGCGGCCACGTTTAGATTTGTTGATCGGAATTTAGATGGCTTGGCAGATTTATGTTTAATTCACAGTGAATATGAACAGTGTGGATATAGTGATGGCAGTGAACTAGCTGATTTGGAAAACCGATTAAAGATATTTCCAGATATTGAAGTAAATGAAGATAGCCAGAGCCAATGGGTTAGCTTTATGCATAAGCTCTTCGGCGGCAGTCGTGTCCCGTTTATGCTTGAAGCTGTTAGAGGTGGATATGGTAACTTAATCGAAGTGGGCGATATCAATAACGATGGCTTTTCAGAGTTTTGTTATCGTAGTCTGTGGGGCATAGCATGCTCAACGAATGATAATTTTGGCCCAACCTCCTTGCTTACCGGCGTTACAGATAGTTATGGGCTGTACAGTCAAATCGAGTATGCTCCACTAGCTTTAGATGGGTTATATGATGCTGCGAACTCGATACCAACAGGCTTCCGTGAACAGCTTTCCAACAATTGGGTTGTATCAAGCATTACTACCGATACGGCTACTGTAAATTCAGCTTCGGGAGAAGTTCTAACCAACAGGGTCGATTATC
>NZ_LWGE01001461.1:0-5483 GCF_001635315.1 Oleiphilus sp. HI0123 | reverse complement strand
TGCACTGTGATCTCCTAAGCACTTAAATTAAGATATAACACAACCTAAAGCAGTTTGTTCTATTAAGTAAATAAAACCCTACCTGGCGGCCGTATTTGGAGAATAAAGGCTGAATATTTGTTTTAACTTGGGAAAACTTGTTAAGTTAGATCGACTTTTGATAACTAAGAAAGGATTGGTACCAGTGGGCGGACTCGAACCGCCACGTCCCGAAGGACAAGGGATTTTGAATCCCTCATGTCTACCAATTTCATCACACTGGCCCAGATGCGGCGCATTATACGCCATACAGAAAAATGATCAACCGCTATCAATGATTTTATTTATATTTACTCATGTAATTAGCAACTTACCTAAGAATAAAGCCGCAAGGAGAAACTAGCTAATTATCTTCAACTAACAATTTTAGCTCCAGAGTACCTATTTCCATATGCTCAATAGAAATAAGCTCTTCGTCACTTTCAATACTGGATGTTTGCCCAAGAATATCTCTGGTAGTGTTAACCAATAGAAATCGTTCACCACCATCCTTAGTAGAGTCAAGCTGAAAAAAGCCCTCTAAATAACCATGAGCGAGCCAAGTTTCAGAATGATACTTTAATAAGGGGCCCGTAAATATACGCAGTGGCTGCTTATCGCTATCCAAAGTAACTAACTGAGGAAAGAATACACCATTATCAATGCCAAAACGTTTATGACGCCGTACAAAGCTTCTTATGCTTAAAGCTTGCTTTTCTTTGGTTTGCGGTAAGCTCAACAACAAAAAACGACTATCGCCACCTGAAAACCGATAAGGTAGCTGATCTTCGTTCATTTCATAGTAGTGAGCTTTACCTAATTCAAGTTCGATAAAGTCAACATTTGGTAGTGTTTGGCAGCAAGTACTTGAGAAACCATCAAAGTAGTCATCAGAAGTAAAGTTTTTAGCAAACAAAGCCGCGGCAAAAGGGTCAGCGCTTTCAGGAAGGTCGGCACTGGCTGCGGACTTCTCCAAAACACTTGCTTCCGTAAATTCGATTTTTTTCTCTCTTTCTTTTTCGAGAGCAGCCTGGACAGCATCAGCGTCATAATCAATATTGCGAACCGTTCCATCAGCATCGACTACTGTATAGTAGCGAGAACCTTCACTACTCGGTCGCCCACCGTCGATTAATAGCTTATCACCATCCACAAATTCCTCAGAGTTAACGCGCGTTGCATCGAAATCGTTAAGTGGTGGCGCCCTACGAATAGCGCCAAGAACCTTAGAGCGCTCTAATCTTTCGGTTTCAATATATTCTTTTTCAAAAGGACTTAAGGAATCACCAACATCACCAAGATATTCATTGTCGGTTACGTTCTGGGATTTTGGACTAACAGGTGGTTCAGGAGGCAGCTCTAACTTTGCTTGCTGCTGAGGCTCTTCAGGTTCTGGCTGTGAGTCGATGACAGGCACATCGGCTTGCTGAGCATCATCTACCTTCTTTGCGGAATATCCACCAAAGCTATCTTGTTCAACACTATAGCGTTCAGCAAGAGCTTCCAAAGAAAAGACACACAAAGCTACAAGCAATACTACAGTCGATCTCGAATAGTTCAGCTTCATATAGACCTAGAATTTTCGGTTAAAAGAAATACCCATTCCAAATACTCGAGATGTAAACTTCACATTCAAGCCCGCATAGGGGTTATAAATTACGTTAGTCAAATTCGTACAGTTCAAATTACAACTTGTATTAGAAGGAATGTAATCATCAGACTGCATATAGAATATGCTTGCACTGATATCGGTTCGTTTATCCCACTTGTAGCCAAACCCGGTACCCCACATTTTCATATCACCAACGGGAAGCGGACCAAAAACATCACGCTCGGCTGGTGAAGTTCGTAACTCTAACCCAAACCTGACATCCAGACGAGAATTAACATGCTTAGTTAAACCGAAACCAAAGTGCCAGGTATCACGTAAGCCAATAGGCAAAGTCAGAGAACGACCTGTGACCAACCCCGACAATAGTCGAGCTGTTGTTAGCATTTCCAGAGTTCTATCAAAGTAAAAAGTCCATTCTTCCCACTGACTCCAATCAGTCCATGTCGCATCCACATTGAGGGTATAATCAGGAGTAAGGCGAACTCTCATACCCGTCTTAAACATCTGAGGGATTTTCAAGTCGAGGTTCACATTCCCGGATTCATAGGGAACACCTCTTGGGAGGCCCAGTATTGCAGCGGTAATCGCACCAATGATTGACGCGTTAAAACCGTTCCAGAAAGCTGTCCACTCATCGGTATAGTCCATGAAGAACGTACCTTTAAGCTCCATATCTGCTTCGCTGTAATAGGTTGCTCCCCACGAGAACCAATCTGTCGGCTCCCACAACACACCAAGATTATATGTTGGCGACAAGGTTTGCTGCATATCCATATCGATACGCCCGATATCGTCCCATGGCCCAATATTTCCTTGGCACATAGATAAGAAAGGCTGCAGAGGGTCTCGACGCTGACCGATAGGCTTATCGAACTCACAAGCAAATGCATCCTGAAGTATTTCAACAACCGCAATCAACAAGTTAGGTGCACGGTTATGCTGCGCTATATAGAATCCTTGATGACTAAACTGAATGCCCATGCCAACAGACCATTCATCATTAATCTCGTACCCAACAGCCGGAGAAAAGTAAGTAAAACGCTGAATTGCTGCTTCTTTACCCAAAAATCGACCAGGGTCTTCCAGCTCTTTGTACAAAGCTAAAGCGGAGTGGATATAATTTTTATTTGCAAAAGTAAACTTTGAACCAGGAGGGTTTACCGAAAAGCCAATCTGCGGAGGTAGTATCGTTGGGCCATTCCACACCCATTGCTGCAAACCAAAGCCAGGTAGATATAAAGAAAGCCTGTTAGTATGGCTCTTACCTCGACCATCGCCTCCTACTACAGGGTCTCTCGGTACGGTAGGGTCATAGGTATTAAAGCCTGTACCATCTAAACCAAACAACTGATAGTCATCAGGGGCAGTAAATACGGCATCAAGATCCAAACCAATTAATAACTGATCAACCTCAAAGTGACGCTCTTTGAGTCGGGTAAGCTGAGCGGGGTTATGGTAAACCGCTGAAACACCAGGATTTACGTCAGCCTGCATCGCATTACCCAAGGAAAGAGCCTTAGTATCAATCGTAATGCCGTTCGCTAGCTGAGCTACAACTTGGGGAGGGAAAGCAAACGTAGCAATCAATACGACCACCAGCAGTTTCTTTACTTTCCAATGCAATGATTTCACCAATTAATTCCTTTTCCCATTACTATTCTAAAGATTAAACAAGTGCGCTCGAGAGCAAAGCAGTCATCACCTTACTCCTGACACATGATTACCAGTTGAAAGCACCTATATTAATTGGATAAGAGATCCCCATACTTAAGTCAGACGCATCTTCAGTAAGCCCAAAGCCAAAGCTAACGTTTGTAATCGTCTTAGGGTCAACACGAATACCCAGTGAGAAGTTCATCGAACCACTCACCGAGTCAGGCGAAACTGCCGTCCCCGAACCAACGAAAGTTAATTTAGTTTCAGTACTATAACCAACCTGGGTCGATATACTTAAAGAGGTGTCATAAGAAAGAGAGTAAGAAAAGCCCCCTGAGAAAGAATAGCTCTGCCCTTGGTGAACAGTCTTGAGGAGATTCCCGCCTCGAGGTTGGTTCAAACCACTTTGCTCAAAGGAGTAGCTGGAACTCAGCGAGCCAAACAATACAACTGGGTCCAATACCTTCGATACACTTAAACCCGTTGAAACAGAGTAAGTACCACTACCCGTAGACAAGCGCTCATTAGGGTTAATTTCATAAGGACTGACACCTGTTTTAGTACTTAAGGTAGTACTTAGGGTGACTGTCGCCTTACCTGGTACATAAGCAAAAGGCTGCCAACGCAAACCGAAACTCACATCCCCCCACTCCGTTGCAGATAGTGAGTTCTGAGTATCGTAGCGTGAAGATAAAGGTATCCGGGCATTTAGAGTAAGGTTATTCAGAACTCCGTAGTCAAAGCTAAAGGAGTTTGTAAAGGAATGTGTTCCAGAGGGGTTTACGTCCAGATTTCTAACCACGCCATTCTGAACATCCAAGGCAATTCTCGAATCAGAGATATAAGAGTAATCCAGAGAATAGCTTAAAGACTTTCCACCCGCTTTGAGCAAGGAATAGTTTTTCTCAGCCGCCTGGAAAACCTCTTCCAATTGCTTGGTAGAGTCCTCATCATCTGACTGTCTGGCTAAGGCATCTCGCGCCTTATCAACATTACTTTCTTCAGCACTAATATCCGAAACAAACAGCACGGTTGATGCCAGTAGCACGCATCTAATGACCCAAGAGTTCATTACCTATTCCTTCTATCTTTATAGTTTGTGTCAGTGACTCTTACACGCAGTAACAACTAACCACTTTCCTAATACGAGCAATGCTGCTCACATTTCTTACACGACATATACTTATTCAAAAACTAGTTTCGACGATAATGTAAAAACTTCGTACCATTATCGAAAGTAGTATTCCCAAACTCATCTGTCTGGTTTTTACGGCGCTCTATCTCGTTATTCAATAAATACCGCAAATTATCTTTGTAGTCCGGAGTATAATCAAAAGCCTGCAAAGACAATGTCTGATCATCAATAAAGCGTAAGTCTTCTTCTCTTAACTCAAGCCCATCAATTGGTTTTGTATTCCCTGGAAAGATAACGAACAATACATTTTGATCCCACTTTTCTTTAAAGCGTTCGAGAGTAAAGGTTATATTTCCTTTGGAAGGGTCAGCAATAAAAACACGCCCATCCTTGATTGTCTTAACAACCACGAAATGCTTAAAGCCTGCGTAATGTATTGGCACGATAGCTGGATGATCCAGCTCAATCAAATCCTTTAACTCAGCCTTGAAGCCCCCAGCCGGAAAGCCCAGCGCGGTTACCAAACGCTTCATATCCAGCATTGAAAAGCCTCGACGCTCAACGATTCGCTCATTTTCACCGTAGTGAAGCAAACCTTCCATCACCTGGCGTTCTTGAAAGTTGCGCCCAAGATAATGCTGCAATACAGTCGTTAATGCTGCAGATCCACAGCTATAGTCATACGCCTGCCTAACAATATTACGGTATAAAACGCTAGATAAAGGTTCGACAACAGCTCTTTCTCGAACAAACGATTCACCCTCATTTAGGGCGACAGTATAATGCACGATCCCATTCGGCTGAGGTTCGATATCTTTAAATTGATGCACCAGATTCAAAAGAAGTATTGATGCTGTTGTTACAAGAACCATATTTCCATTTGCCTTAGGTTTCCGTTAAGTTTTTCCGCTTTCTATGCCGAAAAAATTATTACGTAAAGATACATTAATTACTTGAAAGGGAAAGATAACCAGTGCTCAAAATATGCTGAGACTAACCGGAACACCAATGATAATGCTCATTCTCTTAGAAAGGCCTTAATTGCGCCCAACATTGTTTCAC
>NZ_LWGE01001460.1:0-2606 GCF_001635315.1 Oleiphilus sp. HI0123 | reverse complement strand
GGGGCTTTGGAATGACGGAGTACTTTGGAATGACGTTTTCTAGACGACAAGAATCAAAAATATAAATGAATAACAAAAATGAACCAAGCACTCGACCCAACACTCATTGAAGACATTGTTTCTGACCACGGTCAGTGGCAGGCCTATCTGCGTTTACGCTTTGCGCAACGATCACGTGGTACNCGCTTGGTTGCTAGTGAACATCAAGGTCCGCTTTACGTTCAAAAAGCGTTTTACCCTGAAGGCCCTGACTGTGCGCACGCTTATTTGCTGCACCCGCCGGGCGGCTTGGTAACTGGTGATACCCTAGATATCGACATACAGGTTGAATCTGGCAGTGAGGCACTCATCACTACGCCCGGCGCGGGTAGAGTCTATAAGGCTCGCGACGACTCGGGTGTTCAAACACAAAATATGACCTTGCGAGTCGAAAGCGACGCCGTGTTGGAATGGTTACCGCTAGAAACTATTCTTTTCCCTAAGTCTCATGCACGTATGAATACCCAAGTTGAACTGGCAGAAGGTGCTAAGGTAATGGCTTGGGAGGTCACTTGTTTTGGCTTACCGGCGAATAACTTGGCGTTCGAAGACGGTAGTTGCGAGCAGCGCTTGCAGATATGGCAGCAAGGCCGTATTCGTTTCAATGAAGCCCTCAGTTTAGCGCCAGGTGACACATCCGTTTTACATGGAACGGGTGGACTTCAAGAAAAGCCCGTTAATGCACTATTTGTTGCTGGGCCCTTCAACGAAACTATCGATAGTGCGGAGCATGAAACCATGCTTGAGGCATTGCTTATCAAACAAAGTGGTATGCCAGGAGATGATTTGCTAGCGTTAAGCATGACAGGTGAGTTTCTAACCGTCAGATACCTCGGTAACTGCACTGAACGAGCAAGAAATTTATTAGGCGAAGCATGGGCATTGGTTCGTCCAGTGCTATCGGGGCGCAAAGCCATCGAACCAAGAATTTGGTTAACTTAAGTGTCAGATTATATAAGAGTGAATTATGGAACTATTACCTAGAGAGAAAGATAAGCTACTGGTTTTCACCGCCGCGTTGCTGGCTGAAAGACGCTTGAACAGAGGCTTAAAATTAAACTACCCCGAAGCCATGGCCTACCTGACAATGGAAATTATTGAAGGCGCTCGAGACGGTAAAACGGTTGCCGAACTAATGAGCTACGGCAAAACCTTGTTGACTGAAGAGCAAGTAATGGACGGTGTCGCCTCGATGATTCATGAAGTGCAAGTCGAAGCGACCTTTCCTGATGGAACTAAACTGGTCACCGTTCACGACCCGATTTCATAAGTCGATTAATTGGCCTTTTTATTCCGTTAGTGACACTCACATAGTCACACCGATGGTAACACTCACAACTGTCATCCCGGTGGTGTTTTAAGCCGGGATCCATGAGGGTTAGTTAGGGGATAACGCAGGAATGACACAACTATGAACGAATATCTATTGATAAGGGGACAAGTATGATTCCTGGAGAATACCAAGTCGCCGAGGGCGATATTGAACTGAACGCAGGGCGTGAGACATTAAGCTTGCGTGTTGAAAACACCGGTGACCGACCCATTCAGGTCGGCTCTCACTATCATTTTTTTGAAACTAATTTAGCTTTAAGTTTTGATCGAGACAAGACCAAAGGCTTTCGTTTAAATATTGCCTCGGGCACGGCGGTAAGATTTGAACCTGGACAGGGCCGGGAAGTAGAGCTGGTGGCTTATGCGGGTGACCGTAAGGTCTACGGATTCCGTGGTGATGTAATGGGCGCGCTATAGCTTTGAGCTGAGGAGAGAAAAGATGACTAAGATGGATAAAAAAGCCTATGCGCAAATGTTCGGTCCAACGGTGGGTGATAAAGTTCGTTTAGGCGATACCGATCTTTGGATCAAAGTGGAGAAGGATTACACCACCTACGGCGAAGAAGTGAAGTTTGGTGGCGGTAAGGTGATTCGAGATGGCATGGGGCAAAGTCAGCGCTCATGTGCCGATACTGTCGACCTAGTGATTACCAACGCTTTGGTGCTTGATCACTGGGGAATCGTTAAAGGTGATGTTGGTGTCAAAGACGGTCGTATCGTCGGTGTTGGCAAAGCCGGAAACCCGGATGTTCAGGACGGGGTTGATATTGCGATTGGCCCTGGCACAGATGTACTCGCGGGTGAAGGCTCTATCCTTACTGCTGGCGGCATTGATGCTCATATTCACTTTATTTGTCCACAGCAAGTTGAAGAAGCCTTAATGTCAGGCGTGACCACAATGATTGGTGGCGGCACCGGCCCGTCAACCGGTACTAACGCCACAACTTGTACCTCTGGACCGTGGTACATCGGTAAGATGATGCAATCCACCGACCAAATGCCCATGAACTTTGGCTTCTTGGGTAAAGGGAATGCAAGTTTACCTGAAGCCCTAAGAGAACAGCTCGATGCAGGCGCTTGCGGCTTGAAGCTCCACGAAGATTGGGGAACCACGCCAGCTTCCATTGATTGCTGTTTATCCGTAGCAGAAGAATATGATGTTCAGGTTGCAATCCATACCGACACCTTGAATGAATCAGGCTTCGTCGATGATACCATTGGTGCGTTTAAAGACC
>NZ_LWGE01001459.1:0-1301 GCF_001635315.1 Oleiphilus sp. HI0123 | reverse complement strand
ATCGATTCTTCGCGGTTTACACCAAGTAAACGCTGTTCTCGCCTTCGTGAAAGATGGCATGTGACAGATGGGCAAGTCGTTTGCCTCTATGTCGGCCGAGTTGCAGGAGAAAAAAATATTGCCTTGGCTATCAAGGCCTATGAGAACGTCACCGCCACTCATCCGGACTGTGTTTTCGTCGTCGTTGGTGATGGCCCCTTAAGAAAAACCTTGGAAAGTGAACACCCTGGCATCCGTTTCGTTGGAATGAAAACGGGTGAAGAGCTAGCCAAGTATTATGCCTCAGCAGACCTTTTTCTATTTCCAAGCAAAACCGACACCTTTGGTAATGTTGTGACTGAAGCAATGGCAAGCAGGCTGGGTATCGTTGCATTTAATGACGCCGCTGCGAAGGAACACTTAAGCCATGGCAATTCGGCATATATCGCAAATTTAGACAATGACGAAGCCTTCATTCAATTGACTCTGGAAGCAATCGAAAGCTCTTCCGAGCTGGAAAAAATTCGTGAAAATGCCTATCAATTGGCACAAACAATTACCTGGAACAATATCGTCAATCAGTTCGTCAAAAAGTTACTCGAAAAGCCACCCTTAAGGCTAGGAGATGAGACACATGAATCCTCTCAAAACATCAACAGCATTTAATAAGCTCAATAGCTGGGATATTGCAGCTTGCCTGTACCTTAATCATTTTTGTCGCACTAAAACGGTTAACACCTTCTTTGCAATAATCAGCCGCTTAGGGGATGGTGTTTTCTGGTATAGTCTCGCGCTTGTCCTGCCAATCTTATATGGTGAAGAAGGTCTACTTTTATCAGGGTTGATGATAACGGCGGGCGGTGCTTGCCTACTGATCTATAAGCAACTTAAAAAGAAACTAGTAAGAGAACGACCATTTATCCGCTCAAAAGATGTCTATAAAGGCTGCGCACCTTTAGATCAATACAGCTTTCCTTCTGGACACACAATGCACGCGGCCTGCTTCTCGACTGTTGTGCTATGGCACCTGCCAGAGTTCGCTGTATTATTGGTACCCTTCTCTATTCTAATTGCCCTCTCGAGAATGGTACTCGGCCTTCACTATCCGACAGATGTATTGTGTGGCGCGGGATTAGGTATATTGCTGGCATCAATTGCAAACTACTTAAGCCCCGTACTCTTCTAAACCAGCGCTACTGGCCTTTACCTTATTCCTGCCAAATAGGCACATCGAAGGCCTGTAAGATCTTCCCTGTTTCGGCCAGAGGCAAGCCCACTACATTGCTATAGCTTCCGACAATCCCTTCAACAAACAATGCCGC
>NZ_LWGE01001458.1:0-3748 GCF_001635315.1 Oleiphilus sp. HI0123 | reverse complement strand
AAAAGTATTAAATCAAAATTTGTCCTTTGAGTATAAAGAGCCTGAAGCCGATCCTTTTGATGATGGCGAGCTAGAGATGTTCTAAATCTTTCTACAAGAGCTAGCTTTTGTTTCGCGCCGCTATTTTTGCTAAAATGCCGCGCAATTTCCTACATATTGAATTTTTGTGACCTTACTTTATCAAAAGCGTTTGTTCTTCAGGCTTTATAGTTAAGTTAAGGTCATCTAGCTGGTTACTATTCCATGAAAGAATCCTTATTGCTTCGTTTAGACAGTATTTCTGAACGTTACGAAGAATTAGCAGCTCTTATGAGCGACCCTGATGTGATCACAGACCAGAATAAATTTCGCGACTTTTCAAAAGAGTATGCTGAAATTGAGCCGGTTGTGAAATGTTACGCTAGCTACAGACAAGCTCAGGACGACATCGAAGAAGCCAACATGCTGATGAATGATGGTGATGCCGATATGCGCGAGATGGCTCAAGAAGAGCTGAAAGAGGCAAAGTCTTCTTTGGAAACTCTTGATAAGGAGTTGCAGACTCTCTTGTTACCTAAAGATCCGAATGACAAGAATAACGTTTTCTTGGAAATTCGAGCGGGAACCGGTGGTGATGAGGCGGCAATTTTCTCTGGGGATTTATTTCGCATGTATTCTCGTTATGCTGAGAAGAAAGGCTGGAAGGTTGAAGTGGTTAGCGAAAACCTGGGTGAGCACGGTGGTTATAAAGAAGTGATTACACGGCTTGTCGGTGAGGGTGTATATGGGAGCCTGAAGTTTGAGTCAGGAGCTCATCGTGTACAACGTGTTCCAGAAACCGAATCGCAAGGCAGGGTTCATACTTCGGCTTGTACGGTGGCTGTGATGCCGGAAATTGATGCTGTGGATGAGATCGAAATCAATAAGGCTGACTTGCGTATCGATACCTTCCGGGCTTCGGGCGCCGGTGGTCAGCACGTCAACAAAACGGATTCGGCTATTCGTATTACCCACTTGCCAACAGGTGTGGTAGTTGAGTGTCAGGACGAACGATCACAGCATAAGAATAAGGCTCGCGCTCTATCTTTGTTGCAATCGAGGCTACTGACGGCTGAACAGGAAGCGCATGCTCAAGAACAATCAGATCAACGAAAAAGTCTCGTAGGTAGTGGTGACCGTTCTGAGCGAATCAGAACCTATAACTTTCCTCAAGGTCGCATGACTGATCATCGAATTAATTTGACGCTCTATAAGCTAGCTGAAGTTATGGAAGGTGATTTGGACCAGGTGTTACAGCCTTTATTGCAAGAGCATCAGGCTGAATTACTCACTTCTATGGGTGAGTAATAAGTAGATATAGCTTATTGGAGTTTGATATGAGCCATCAACTGACTATTTCAGAGGCGATGGCAAAATCCCTCGAATTGACAAGCAGTTCGGCATCTTTGGATGTTGAGCTGCTCTTATGTCACGTGCTCGATTGCGAGCGTGCTTATTTACGGACCTGGCCTGATAAAAGTCTGGATCAAGACCAAACCGAGCACTTTCTTTCTCTTGTTTCACAACGCCAAAAAGGGCGTCCTATTGCCCACCTAATTGGTCAGCGAGATTTTTGGACTCTAAATTTAAAGGTTAATGAGCATACTCTCATTCCAAGGCCTGATACCGAAGTGCTTGTTGAAAGGGCTTTGAATTTGCCGTTGGATAAGTCCGCCATTTCAGTACTTGATCTCGGAACGGGCACGGGGGCGATAGCCTTGGCATTAGCTAGTGAGCGTCCAGCATGGCAGGTCAATGGTGTTGACCGTTTTCCAAAGGTCATTGAGCTAGCAAGGCAAAACGCAAACTTGAATAGCCTTCCTCATGTTGAGTTCTTCTGCAGCGATTGGTTTTCCGCATTCCGGGAGCAGCGTTTTTCTCTGATTGTTAGTAATCCTCCCTATATCGATGCCAAAGATAAGCACCTGCGTGAAGGGGATGTTCGATTTGAGCCTGCTTCTGCTCTGATTGCTGAAGATCAGGGGATGGCCGATATCAAAAAGATTACGCATGATGCGCGTGAGTTTCTCGAAGCAGGTGGCTGGCTACTTTTTGAACATGGCTATGACCAGGCAGAGCTTGTTAGGTCAGTACTGAAAAAAGCGGGTTATCAGCAGGTCGAGACAAGTAAAGATTATGGCGGTAACGATCGTGTTACCCAGGGCCAATGGACTGGGTAAGACTAGTTTTATATCTGTATAGAGGTGAATTGTGAGCGAGCAGCAAAGTC
Organism: Oleiphilus sp. HI0123; assembly: GCF_001635315.1. NCBI lineage: Bacteria > Pseudomonadati > Pseudomonadota > Gammaproteobacteria > Oceanospirillales > Oleiphilaceae > Oleiphilus > Oleiphilus sp. HI0123. The sequence continues at coordinate 1,500 of NZ_LWGE01001458.1, read as the reverse complement.
GCGAAGTTTATCAAGAGTTAAGTGATCCGGAGTTATTGCGATATAGCCGGCAGATCATGTTGCCTAAATTCGATGTTGCGGGGCAGTTGGCGCTCAAGAATGCAAAAGTACTTATTATTGGTGCGGGTGGCTTGGGTAGCCCGGTTGCGATGTATCTTGCAGCAGCAGGTGTTGGCTGCATAACTATCGTTGATGATGACCATGTTGATGTTTCCAACTTGCAGCGCCAAATTCTACATGGCGAAAGCTCGTTAGGAAAAATGAAAGTAGACTCCGCGGCTGAAATGCTTGGCAATATAAACCCTCATGTTGAAGTGAAGGTACTTGCCAAACGTCTGGATGAGGAGGGGTTACGGTCTGCTGTCGCCAGAGTTGACTTGGTTTTGGACTGCAGCGACACATTCACAACTCGATTCTCGGTCAATAGAGCATGTGTCGAAGAAGCAAAGCCTCTAGTGTCTGGTGCCGCGATTCGAATGGAAGGGCAGGTAAGTGTTTTCGATATGCGTGACGATGAAGCACCGTGTTATCAGTGTTTGTATGCTGAAGGGGATGACGAGCAGCTTACCTGCTCAACGTCAGGTGTTATGGCGCCGTTGGTTGGCATTATAGGGAGCATGCAGGCAATGGAGGCTATTAAGGTACTGAGTGGCCTAGGATGTTCTTTAAAAGGGCGCTTAATGATGCTGGATGCTACTTCGATGGAGTGGCGGACGTTGAAACTGAAGAAAGACTCAGGCTGTCAGGTCTGTGGTAAATAAGTAAAACGGACTCTTGATTCGACTCAAGTAAAGCTAGATCAATTTGGTATTTTTAGTGAAAGATATTGCTTAATTACTATTTCCTTCCAATAATGAAAGTATACGGAGGAGTGGAGTGATGAGAGAGATTACATCGAAGCTAGGCTTGCTGGTATTGCTTTTTTCAGTAGGGAACGTTAGCGCAGAGACTCTTAAGTTCAGTTATTGGGATGATGCGAAGCCACCTTTTGTTATTGAACATGATGGTGTAGTCCATTCTGGCATTATCAAAGATCTGGCCGACCAGATTTCTTCCGAAGCGGGATTGCAAGCCGAGTTTGTGAAACTTCCAGTCTTGCGAATTGAGCAACAATTGCAGTCAGGTGACATCGATGTGGATTGTTTGACGAGCCCTATTTGGAAGGAATTACCTTCTTCCTATCATTGGTCCCCTGTTTTATTTGATGGGGCAGACAGATTTCTTGTTCGTCCAGAACTTAGCTTGAAGCTTCATTCATACAATGACCTTAAAGGAACAACTCTAGGAATCTATAACGGTTATGTTTATCACCCTGAAGTGATGAGCCTGATTAAGTCTGGAGACGTAGCGACAATCAAGCTGAAGGGCTTGGAGCATGGGATTCACTTGCTGCAATTGAAAAGGCTAGATGTGCTGATTGATTTCGGGATTTTGCTCAAGTATCAACTTCGAGAAAGAAAATTGAATGAGCAGCTTGTATTGGCCAAGCTGCCTGCAGAC
>NZ_LWGE01001457.1:0-3583 GCF_001635315.1 Oleiphilus sp. HI0123 | reverse complement strand
TGCACCGTCTAGAAACTTCTTCATGACCAGCAACATTCCCAAACCGGAACTATCCATGTATTCGACATCATAGAGATCAACCTGAACCAGACGGCTGTCACCAACCTCCTTTTAGTAAGCTGATCGGAATTCGCTCTGCAAATGAAATGCGAAACTTCCACTGATATAGAGAGTAGTACAAGAATTATTAACGGAAACTTTCACACTACCCGTAGCACTGTCAGTCATAGATACCCAAATCAACTTTAGCTAATATTTATATCGCAAGCACCTGACAATCTATATTTGAATAATTAAAGGTGCATTCTAAAAAGATAGAGCATGATCTGAAAAGTGCAAACTCGAAACATCGACATGAGAACTACTTTCAGGCTTTTCTCAGCAGATAAATATAATTGCCGTTTTCCTGGCTCTGATCGAGCAGTTCATGACCAAGAAACTGACAGAATTTTGGTATATCACGCTGAGTGGCCGGGTCGGAAGCGATTACCTTGACCACGTCCCCACTTTGCATCTCGTCAATTTTTGAGTGCAGCATCATAACAGGTTCAGGACAATACAAACCTTGAGTATCCAAAAGGTGTTGATGTAACATCTAGCTCTCTTTTTTAATCTATACTTAAAACAACAGCACACTGGAGGGGCATGCCATGATTAGGGTTATTATCGAAAGATCCATCGCGGAATCACTGGAAGCAAACTATGAGGATACTGCAAAACAAACGCTACAAAAAGCCATTCGAGCTCCGGGCTTTATTTCTGGGGAGTCATTAAAAGATATTACCAACTCAAGACACCGAGTCATCCTTTGCAACTGGCGTAGCACTCAAGATTGGCAAGCATGGCAACAATCCCACGAACGCAAGGAAATGATGGACAAGTTAAACCTCATGCTAGAAAGAGAAGAAAAAGTTACCGTTTTGGAAATGCCTTAAACATCTTCTCTGCAATCTGCTCAATGAGTACAGTTGCGTCTTGCTCCATTCAACGCAAACTGTACTCCAAAAATCTATCTCGATACTTAAAAAATAGCAAATTAAACCTCATTTTTTGTAAGTCATTATTATATAAGTCATTTGCGCATTCCATCGGCTTAAACCAAGTTGATATACATCAACTTTCCCCCCTAACTTTCGTGATAAAAGATTGATTTTGTCCTTTCTGATCAGTACCCTTCACGCCTAGCCGATTTGGGGGTATTAACCTACCCCTAAATCATTACTTAGGTAGTAAAAAAATAAGCGATGTGTGCAAGGTTTACATTCCTTATTTTTTGCGTTTCCACTTTATGTAGAATAATGGACCCTCAACGATGAGCAAAGAGACCAACCAAATCACTTACAACTACAAAGTTGTAAGACAGTTTGCCATTATGACGGTGGTATGGGGTATTGTCGGCATGGCCGTCGGTGTTCTTATCGCTGCTCAATTAGTATGGCCAGAGCTAAACTTCGATTCACCTTATTTAAGCTTCGGTCGTATTCGCCCACTGCACACTAACGCAGTTATCTTTGCTTTTGGGGGTAGTGCTCTATTTGCTACATCGTTTTATGTGGTGCAGCGGACTTGCCAAGCACGCCTGGTCTCGGACACCCTCGCGTCATTCATGTTCTGGGGCTGGCAAGCGGTCATCGTTCTAGCAGCGATCACTTTGCCACTAGGCATTACTAGCGCAAAAGAATACGCAGAGCTTGAGTGGCCGATCGATATTCTAATCACCTTAGTTTGGATAGCCTATGGCGTCCTCTTTTTTGGTACCATAATGAAGCGTAAGACCAAGCACATTTATGTTGCAAATTGGTTCTATGGCGCATTTATTATCACTGTCGCGATTCTACACATCGGGAATAGCATGGCCATTCCAGTCACGTTCTGGAAGTCCTACTCTGCTTACGCAGGTACTGTCGATGCGATGATGCAGTGGTGGTATGGCCATAATGCTGTTGGTTTCTTCCTGACGGCAGGCTTCTTGGGCATTATGTACTACTTCGTTCCTAAACAGACTGGCAAGCCAGTTTATTCTTACAGACTATCTATTATTCATTTCTGGTCACTGATTTCTTTATATGTATGGGCAGGCGCTCACCACCTACATTACAGCGCTCTTCCTGACTGGGCACAGAGTGCGGGCATGATCATGTCCCTAGTCCTACTAGCTCCATCATGGGGTGGTATGATCAACGGTATGATGACGCTTTCTGGTGCATGGCATAAACTACGTACTGACCCAGTACTACGTTTCTTGGTTGTATCGCTTTCTTTCTATGGCATGTCTACTTTCGAAGGTCCGATGATGTCTATCAAGACTGTAAACGCGCTATCTCACAACACTGACTGGACTATTGGGCACGTTCACTCTGGTGCACTCGGTTGGGTAGCGATGATTTCTATCGGTGCGGTTTATCACTTGATTCCAAAGCTTTATGGCATTAAAGAAATGTATAGCACGTCTATGATCAACCTACACTTCTGGTTAGCGACTGCCGGCACGGTTCTATACATCGCCGCAATGTGGGTAAACGGTATTATGCAGGGCCTAATGTGGCGTGCAGTAAACAATGACGGTACCCTTACCTACAGCTTTGTAGAGTCTTTAGAAGCAAGTCATTCTGGTTATCTTGTTCGTGCAATTGGTGGTGCTATCTTCTTGTCAGGTATGCTTATCATGGCCGTGAACGTTTGGCTAACCATTAAGCAGAAAGATGCGAAAGCACTTGATACCGTGACTGAAGCAGCTTAGGAGAAGAGTCAATGAATCATGAGATAATAGAAAAAAACCTTGGCTTGATGATCCCTCTGATTGTCGTAGCTATCAGTTTTGGTTTCTTGGTAGAAGCAGTTCCACTGTTCTTCCACAAAGACATGCAAACCCCCATTGAAGGTCTGAAGCCACATACCGCTTTAGAACTTGAGGGTCGTGATATCTATATTCGTGAAGGTTGTCACACCTGTCACACGCAGATGATCAGACCTTTCCGCGCTGAGACTGAACGTTACGGTCATTACTCAGTTGCCGGAGAGCATGTTTATGAGCACCCATTCCTATGGGGTTCTAAGCGTACTGGTCCTGATCTGGCTCGTGTTGGTGGTCGCTATAGTGACGACTGGCAACGTGCTCACCTTTATAACCCACGTAATGTTGTACCTGAGTCCAAAATGCCGTCCTACCCTTGGTTGTTTACAGCTATCGTAGACCACAAAGGTACTGCTGCGAAAATGGAAGCACTTCGTACAGTAGGCGTTCCCTACACCGACGAAGACATTGCCGGTGCAGCAGAAGCGGTGAAAGGTAAAACAGAAATCGAAGCTATGGTTGCGTATCTACAGCAGCTTGGCACCGTTCTTAAGAACAAGTAAGAACCAATATTATGGATATCAACACGTTACGCGGTCTATCTACCATCTTGGTCATGATCGCCTTTGTCGCCATATGCTTATGGGCCTATAACGGCAAAAAGAAAAAAGATTTTGACGATGCAGCCAACCTGCCCTTTCAGGATGACGATATCGCGGAACGTACCTTGAGCGAAAAAGAGAGAGAAGAACATGACTAGTTTTTGGAGTGTATGGGTCTCAGTCATTA
>NZ_LWGE01001456.1:0-5484 GCF_001635315.1 Oleiphilus sp. HI0123 | reverse complement strand
ATGGTCTTGTATTGCCGCGACGATTTTTGTACTGACTGAAGATGCCTTGGCTAGGGGTGTAAAAATCCCGGTAGACTATTGTAAAATTGATTACAATGACTTGGTTGAACTTACCATCAAGCATGAAAAAGTGCATAGCTGGTATTAAATCTAGCCTTTGCTAAACACATATTATGAGCGATCAAGACACGCTAAAAAATATCCAGTTTGATGAGCAAGGTTTTCTAGTAAACCTGGATGACTGGTCACGCGACATTGCTGCGGCAATAGCCCTGCAGGAAGGCTTAACGCTAACGCCCGGACACTGGGAAATATTAGACGCCCTGCGCAGCTTTTACCTCGAATACGATCTCTCACCTGCTATGCGCATTCTTGTTAAGCATATAAAAGAGACCTTAGGGGAAGATAAAGGAAATAGCATCTATTTGATGACCCTGTTTCCGGGAAGCCCCGCAAAGCTAGCCAGTAAGATCGCAGGCTTACCCAAACCAACCAATTGCCTATAAACTTACCTTTTTTAAGGAAGTCGACCCCGTATGACAGACGTAAATATTAAACAAGCGAAAGCAGAACACCCATTTGCACCCTTTGTAAGAATACTGGGCAAAGGTAAAAAAGGCAGCCGTTCCCTTACTGAACAAGAAGCTTTTGAAGCAATGAACATGATATTAAAGGGAGAAGTCGAAGACGTGCAGCTGGGCGCCTTCCTTATGCTATTACGCGTTAAAGAAGAATCTGCTGAAGAGCTCAGCGGCTTTGTAAAGGCCGTTAAAGAGCAACTTAATACCCCCGCAATCGCGGCCGATCTTGACTGGTCATCCTATGCCGGAAAACGACGCCACCTACCTTGGTACCTGCCAGCAATTTTCTTGCTGGCTCAAGCCGGTTATCGAGTCATGATTCACGGCGCAAGTGGTCATACTGCAAACCGCCTGTATACTGAAAATATTCTTAATGAACTAGGAATACCAGTCTCACGCTCATGGGAAGAAGTTGCAGACAGTATGAATGTTAGAAGCTTTGCTTACCTGCCACTCGATGCGATTAGCCCACGCTTGGCCGAAATGATCAATATGCGTCACTTGATGGGGCTGCGTTCCCCTGTTCATTCTTTATCGCGACTGATCAATCCCTTGAACGCAGATAGCGTACTCCAAGGAATATTCCACCCCCCCTATAGCGGCCTTCATCAAGAGGCTGGAGCACTACTAGGGTACCGATCACTTTCAGTAATAAAAGGTGAAGGCGGAGAGATTGAGCGAAATCCTGATAATGCCATGGTCGTAAAGTCAGCGATTAAGGGAGAGCTTACTGAAGAAGAGTGGCCTTCTCAATTTGAGCGAAGACACGTTAAAGGGCAGGATTTAACGGTTAACTACCTTAAGCAAGTTTGGCGTGGTGAGCAAGAAGACGAATATGCCTTAGGTGCCATTATCGGTACAACAGCCCTCGCCTTAAAATCTTTAAAACCAGAGTTCTCACAGAAGGACGCCTTCGCATTTGCCGAGAAACTTTGGAGTGAACGCAAATTAGACTTGATCTAATCTACGTTCTGTAAAACCTCTATCAAAGGCGCCAAATATTTTTCATACGGCGCCGATGCTCGCTTGGCATCTTTATATATAGGCTGCCTTACTTGCGCGACACTCGCTGTTCTCACTGCGCGCTTATTTTTATGAAATTCGAAGCAGCCACCCTCTGGCTCCAAATGGCAAAAGGCGAGTAAGTTGTTAATCTGGTGCTCTGAGTTATCCACCATCGCTTCATAATTAGCCTCATAAATACGATCACCAAATAGGTTCTGCCAATGCTTCATCATGTCTTTATAGGCGATATAATACTGGCCCAGCTCTGTTAAATCATTAGTGTATGCTGGGGAACCAGAAAAATTTTGTTTATAAATAGAAAAACAGGTTTCAAGCGGGTCACGTGTACAATGAATAACTTTAGCGTTAGGCATTACAGTTAAGATAAGCCCAACAAACATGAAGTTATAGGGCATCTTGTCTGTAAAATACGTAGCTTTCTGTCTAGCTCTAAGCTTATCTAAATAAGCAGTCATGACTGCGACACACGCGCTAGCCTTATCATCTGCTGAGATATCGCTATTCAATATCTCGCCGTGCGTTCTAAAGCTTTCTCTCAGGTCAAGAATCTCTCCTTCCGCTTCGACCTGCGAGTGACTAGATATAATCTGCTCGATTAGCGTCGTTCCTGAGCGCGGCATACCCAATATGAATATTGGTGAATCATCTGAAAGTTGCGCCCCCTTTACTTCATTTAAAAAACCTTCGTCAAAAGCGTTTAAGATAGCTTTGAAGTCATTTTCTGTCTGGGAATGCTGATAATTTACGCCTTTGCGAGCAATGTCATTTCCCATTTTCAGGTACATGAATGATTTATCGGTCTTCTTACTTCGCTCATAATACATTGACAGAATATACGCGACGTTCATTTGAACTGCTGGCGCTTGTGTTTGCTGAGAAAAGCTTTTCTCCAACTGAGGAATGATGCTTTCTAATAGAGGCTCTTTTCTCCCCTTACCATACAAGATAAGATTCCGAATCACTGCTATTTGGCCAGGGTTGAGTTTCAAAGATTTTTGAAAACAGCTGTAGCCTTTTTCCCCCTCACCTAAACGACTTAGCGCTAAGCCTTTTAAGTTATAGGCATTTGCATTTTTCGGTGAGACTTTTATTAAAGATTTACAAACGCCTAAGGCATCCTTTTCTTTGTGATTCCCAATTAAGACGCCAGCCAATTGCTCTAAAGCTTTTTCATGCTTGGGCTTAAGTTGAAGAGCTTGCTTTAACCACGTTTCGGCTTGTTGATTATGACCTAGCTGTACTGCCAAGCCAGCACCCTGTAAAGCGACTTCATGCTCTTCAGGCAAGGCTTCAATTGCTTTTTTTGCGAAAGAGAAAGCCTCCGGCAGCTTTCCAGCTTGTTGAAGCAATAGAGAAAGTTGTGCGCATATCACGGGCTGACCTGGCGCCTTATCAAGAATCTGACGGTAGATATTTTCTGCTTGCGCTAGCTTGCCTTGCTGATGTAGTGCAAGGGCCTGATTGAATATTTCTTGCATTGACTTACCTAGTTAAGAGTCAGTTTACAGTAGATAATGGCACAAAAATGAGCCAAGTATGTGCTCTACTTTCGAGTAAAACTAATAGCGCTAGTTACCCAAATAGAAACAAAAGATTGATTACCAAGCTAGACGAACAGACTAGCGAAAAATGCTACAACGACTGCCTTCCAGTAACTTAATATTTTTATATAAAAGTTCATTGGCATTGGCGACTAAATTGTAATTGGCATCATACTTTTTGGAGGAAAGAATATCACCCGTCAGTACCCTCATTCGAGAGAGAATCTCAGGTAATCCTTTTAAAATGATAGCTATGTCACGAACAACAGTACATTCATGAATATTATGGAGCTCACAGCAGTCGTTATCGATCTTCATCCCAATAACGCCCTCAGTGCGCTGCCTAAACAGGCTCGGATCAAACACTCCGGTATCGGTTGAAAGCCTAACGAGACGATGAATCATTGAACGCAAACCATGGACACTCAGGTCAAAATCATACGGAAGTAGCTCAGCACTGACGACGAGTAAGCACGACAGCATTTTCTCGAGCTCTTTAATCTTGCTTTCAATATCAAGAAACAGATTTGAGTTCTTTGGTGACTCGATCGGGCTAGACAGGTGCGCTTCAACTAAGGTGATCCAATGCTGATGCGCCCTTTCAAAATACAAAAAAGAATTGAGCCTAAGGTTTGATAAGGTATGAGATATCTGATTGTGACCACCTAGCTGATCAAGGCGGTCACTTAACTCATTGGCGATCACTAAAATCTGGGCGTCTAGACCAAGTTGAGGCTCACCAATGAGATTTGGAAAGCCAGTTCCGTCATTTCGTGCGTGGTGGTGTAGAACCAGCTCCGCAAGCCCTTCTAGCTCAGGTAGGTACTTTTCAACTAAACGTGAACTAATCAGAGGGTGAATATCTCTGCCGTCAAGCGAGCTAGCTGGAGAAAAGAAAGGGCCATTAACCTTTGTGGGAAACTCAATCGTCTCGGTATCGGGTGCGTGTTTACCAATATCTTGCAGTAAACCAGCGACGAACAGCAATCTTTGGTTAGCTTCTGTGAGGCCAGCTGACCGGCCAATCAATAACGCACACCAACTGCAAAACAAAGCCCTTTCGAAGTCGATTTGCGAACAAACATGGACACGAGTAAGTGCCTTCATGATCTCAGGAAATTTTTCAAGCTCATTGCAAAAGAAAACCATTTTTGGCCAATATGAATTGGCTTGGTTTATTTTGAAAAGCGTCGGATGGGAGTCAATAAACATCCGGTATTCGAGAAGCAAGCTTGCTGCGCTGATATAATAATTACCGCCAAGGTAATCAAAACTGCTATCACTCATGGCACTAAATTTCCAGGACAATGTTCGAAAAAGGTATGATTTAAAGATAGGCTACAAGCCCTATATATTCAAAGACGAAAGCGTGATAATTTACTCGTTTTATATATTTGAACGTTTAAGACTATTGCTTGTCTTACTTGTCTCCAAGTTCAGAAACACGCGCTAACAATTCAAAGAGAGATCTCCCTGCATGCATGATGATGTTAAAAACTATTACGGGAAAGTATTAGAAAAAACCGAAGATCTTAAAACCAACGCCTGCTGTACAAGCGCTGGTTTACCTAGACATGTAAAGACGGCATTAGCCAAGGTTCATGATGAGGTACTAGCCCGTTACTATGGCTGCGGTCTAATTGCCCCACCCGTGCTTGAAGGAATGCAGGTAATGGATCTTGGCAGCGGGTCTGGCAGAGATTGCTACGTTCTATCCCAATGGGTTGGCGAACAAGGCCGTGTCTTAGGTATCGACATGACAGAAGAGCAGCTTACCATTGCACTTGAGCACGAATCTTACCATGCCGAGAAATTCGGCTACGCAAGCAAGAATACAGAATTCAAGCTGGGTTATATCGAACGTTTAAACGAACTTGGCCTTGAAGAAAACAGTTTTGATATCATCGTATCAAATTGCGTTATCAACCTTTCACCAGACAAGGAAGCCGTATTGCGAGAAGCCTATCGAGTACTAAAACCAGGAGGTGAGCTTTACTTCTCTGACGTCTATTCAGACCGGAGAGTTCCCCAACACCTTGTTGAGGACCCAGTCCTATACGGCGAGTGTTTGAGCGGCGCACTTTACTGGAACGATTTTGAAAACCTAGCTAAAAAAGTCGGTTTTTTGGACCCGAGGCTTGTAGAAGACGATGTCATCACTATTGAAAATGAATCGGTGCAAGAAAAAGTCGGCCATATCGGTTTTTATTCGGCAACCTACCGTTTATTTAAAATAAAAGACCTTGAACCGCACTGTGAAGATTATGGCCAGGCTGTTATTTACAAAGGCGGTATCGAGCACTTTGAACACGCTTTCGTTCTTGATAAGCACCATA
>NZ_LWGE01001455.1:0-17355 GCF_001635315.1 Oleiphilus sp. HI0123 | reverse complement strand
CGTCCGCCTTTATCTTTTACTTCGGAAACCAAATTTTCTGCAAGAGACTTAACGTGTCTGCTCGAAGTCCCTGAAGCGATCACCATATAGTCTGTGACGCTAGTTTTATCTTTAACATCCAGCACACAGATATTATCAGCTTTAAGATCCTCTAAAGCCTCGACCACTACAGTTTTCAATTCTTCAGTTTGCATACGTTCTTTGTGTTCCCCATTTGGTTAATTTTGCCTGCTCTGAAACAGCGTTTCAAAACAGCAACTCACTCTCGATAAAGCGCATTATCACAGATATAGTCTTCAACCGCACCTATCACAAGGTAACGAATGCTTTTATTTTTCCTGACCGCTTCACGAATGGCAGTGCTAGAGATATCTAACTGCGTCAAATCAAGCATCAAAGCTAAGCCGCCCGGCTGCTCATGCAAGTAATTGGCAGACATAACCCATTCAAAGCCAAGTTGCTCCAGACATTGCTTTATATCGCCTTCAAGTTCACCCGGGCGCTTTACAACAACAATATGCGTCTGCTTTGATAGCTGCTCTGCCTGACGCCAGGTTCTTAAACCTCGCGCAGCATCAGTCCCCATGACGATACTCAAGGCCTGATCACCAAGCTCTTGACGCTTCTCGCGAACTGATTCAATGGTATAACTTGGACAACCCCGCCGAATCTCTCGCTCATCAACATTCAAACACGAGTCATGAGCTGTCGCCAGCTTCAACATTTCAAGGCGAGAGTCAGCACTTGCCGACACACTATCCTTATGCACAGCCTGGTAACAAGGCATCAAGTCGACACTGTTGACACCCAGTTCCGAGACAAGCTCGGTGGCCATGCGCAAATGACCAACATGAACCGGGTCGAAAGTACCACCGAAAACAACTTTCACGAAGTTAGACTTCTCATAAGGAATCTAATTAATGCAGGCCTCACTGACGGATATGCCCATCGCCCAGCACCACAAATTTTTCCGAAGTTAAGCCATGCAGACCAACCGGCCCACGCGCGTGAATCTTATCGGTTGAAATGCCGATTTCTGCACCCAAACCATATTCAAAGCCATCAGCAAATCGCGTTGAGGCATTGATCATTACCGAGCTGGAATCGACACTCGCTAGGAATTGACGACCTTTTGTATAGTTCTCGGTAACAATTGAGTCAGTATGGTGCGAACCGAACTCATTGATGTGCGCAATGGCTTCCTGCATACCCTCTACCACCTTAATAGATAATACCGGCGCAAGATATTCTGTCTGCCAATCTTCCAGCGTCGCATCCTTCGCAGCAAAACCCGCATTATTCAAGATTGTGCAAGTTTGCTCACAGCCACGTAGCTCAACCTCTTTTTCTGCATATAAAACTGCTAACTGGGGCAGAACCTCTTCAGCGACAGGCGCATCAACCAAAAGCGTTTCCATCGTATTGCAAGTGCCATAACGATGCGTTTTTGCATTCAATGAAATTGCCTTCGCCTTTTCAATATCCGCATCACGGTCGATAAACACGTGACATATACCGTCCAAGTGCTTAATTACTGTCACCTTAGCGTCTCGACTGATTCTCTCGATCAGACCTTTTCCGCCACGAGGCACGATCACATCGACATATTCTGGCATGGTGATCATTTCACCCACTGCCGCGCGATCTGTCGTTTCAATCACCTGAACAGCCGTTTCAGGCAAGCCAGCTTCAGACAAACCTATTGCGATACAGCTCGCGATGGCCTTGTTTGAATGAATAGCTTCTGAACCGCCACGAAGAATCGTTGCATTACCCGATTTAATACACAGGCTCGCCGCTTCAACCGTTACATTTGGTCTAGACTCATAGATAATCCCAATCACACCAAGCGGCACACGCATCTTGCCAACCTGAATACCGGAAGGCATATACTTGAGATCGTTAATAATTCCAACAGGATCATCAAGCCCTGCTACTTGCTGCAAGCCTTCAATCATGCCATCTATACGCGCTGGCGTAAGCTCCAAACGATCAAGCATCGCATCATCCAAACCATTTTCACGCCCAGCCTCAAGATCCTTTTTATTCTCTTGAATCAACATATCACGCTTGGCATTCAAAGCATCAGCGGTTGCTAATAGAGCTTTGTTTTTTAATCCGGTACTGACTGAAGTCATCTGGCTAGCAGCTTGACGAGCTGCCTCACCCACTTTGACCATATAGGCTTTAACGTCCATCTTCTTCTCTTGGCTTAATTATCAAAAACGCGATTATAGCGTGTTCCTACTGCCGCTCCTAGTACTAGCAATGTAGCACCCCAAAAAGAGCCGCCAAACAGCGAGAAACTAAACACAAGACATCCGTATTTCTTACTGATATCGAGACATCTTAAATAGAACATTATATTCTAAACATCTGATCTTTTAGCATAAGTGAGAATATAAGCGCACTCCACCACCACTCACTAAAGCACCACATCCCTTATTATTTAGCGACAAGCCTGTTATAATTCCGCACCCTTTTGTTAGGTAGCAGCCTATAGAAATAGCAGCTATCCACTTAAACACGATTTTTTCGTTTATTGACCTCTGGTAAGAGTTACATATATGTCGCAATACAATTTGACTCATTTAAAGCAATTGGAAGCTGAAAGCATCCACATCATTCGAGAAGTAGCCGCTGAATTTGATAATCCGGTAATGCTCTATTCTGTCGGTAAAGATTCCGCTGTTATGCTGCACTTGGCTCGCAAAGCTTTTGCACCAGGTAAGCCACCTTTCCCTCTAATGCATGTTGACACTACCTGGAAATTCCAGGAAATGATCAAGTTTCGTGACGAGACCGTTAAAAAGTATGGCTTCGATCTGATCGTGCATATCAACCAGGAAGGCGTTGATCAAGGCATCGGACCTTTTACTCACGGTAGTGCCAAGCACACCGACGTAATGAAAACCCAAGGTCTTAAACAAGCACTGGACAAATATCAGTTTGACGCAGCCTTCGGTGGCGCACGACGTGACGAAGAAAAGTCTCGCGCTAAAGAACGTGTTTACTCTTTCCGTGATGAAAACCACCGCTGGGACCCAAAGAATCAGCGCCCTGAATTATGGAATACTTATAACGGTAAGATTAATAAAGGTGAAAGCATTCGTGTATTCCCTTTATCTAACTGGACAGAACTTGATATCTGGCAGTACATCCACCTGGAAAACATCGATATCGTTCCACTTTATTTCTCAGCGAAGCGACCTGTTGTTGAACGTGACGGCGTCATGATCATGGTTGATGATGAACGTATGCCGATTGAAGAAGGTGAAAAGGTAGAGATGAAGTCGGTACGCTTCCGTACGCTTGGTTGCTACCCGCTAACGGGTGCAGTTGAGTCTGAAGCGACAACCTTGCCCGAAATAATTCAGGAAATGCTACTAACCACCTCCTCTGAAAGACAAGGCCGCGTCATTGATCACGACCAGGCAGGCTCAATGGAGCAGAAGAAGCGCGAAGGTTATTTCTAGGCCAGCATATACGTACAAAGCTGATACATAGCAACCAAGATTATTGCCTCACGCTAAGACCCAGCGCGAGGCAGCAAATAAAGAGATAGTTTACATGTCACACCAGTCAGATCTTATCAGTGAAGATATTAACGAATATCTGAAGCAACACGAACAAAAAGAACTACTACGTCTTCTTACTTGTGGTAGCGTTGACGACGGCAAGAGCACACTTATTGGCCGACTACTTCATGACTCTCAAATGATTTATGAAGATCAACTTGAAGCAATTAAGAAAGACAGCGTTAAGTCCGGCACCAACGAAGGTGAAATCGACCTTGCACTATTAGTTGACGGCCTACAGGCTGAGCGCGAGCAAGGCATCACCATTGATGTTGCTTATCGTTATTTCTCAACTGCTAAACGCAAGTTCATCATCGCCGACACTCCCGGACACGAGCAATATACTCGTAACATGGCAACTGGTGCGTCAACTGCTGACCTGGCAATCATCCTGATCGATGCACGTCACGGTGTATTAACGCAAACCAAACGTCACTCATTTATTGCTTCTTTACTGGGTATTAAGCACGTCATCGTTGCCATCAATAAGATGGATCTGGTTGACTACAGCGAAGAGCGCTTTAATGAAATCAAGAGCGATTACCTTTCATTCTCTGACCAGTTAGATTTGGGCGATATCCAGTTTGCACCACTTTCTGCACTGAAAGGTGTTAACACAATCAGCAATAGCGACAAGACACCTTGGTACAAAGGCAAGCCTCTAATGGAGATGCTTGAGTCAGTCGAAATAGCTAAAGACAAGAATCTGGAAGACTTCCGCCTACCAGTACAATACGTTAACCGCCCTAACCTTAACTTCCGTGGTTTCTGTGGAACGATTGCTTCGGGTATCGTTAAGCCTGGCGATAAAATTACTGCACTTCCTTCGGGTAAAAGCAGTACCGTAAAAGAAGTCGTGACCTTTGAAGGTTCACTGGATGAAGGTTTCGCAGGTCAAGCGGTTACGCTTACCTTGAATGATGAAATCGATATCAGTCGTGGCGATATGATTGTTCAGTCTGACAATCACCCAACGGTAAGTTCTGCGGTAAAAGCACATATCGTTTGGATGTCTGAAGACAAAATTCAGCCAGGCAAGCTTATTGATATTAAACTTGGTTCCAAGCAGGCTTCAGCGTCAATTCAGTCAATTGAGCATTTAATTGACGTTAATACGCTTGAGAAAAAGGATGCCAGCGAACTAGAGCTTAACAGTATTGCATTGTGTACGATCCATGCAAACCAGACACTTGCGTTTGACCCATATGGTGAAAACAAAGCAACGGGCGCCTTCATTATTATCGACCGTCTAACCAACGTAACGGTTGGCGCAGGCATGATCGTTGAAGCCGCTGAAGATACTAGCGCACAGTGGGAACCTGTTAGCGAAGCAGAGCGTGCAGCGCGTTTAGATCACCAGGTAGCCTCGATTATTGCTTGCTCAGGTGAAGCGGGTGATGTACTCGCTCAAGCCGCTGAGCGTAAGCTGTTCAATCAGGGTCGAACTTGCCTGTTGATCACCTCTCACATGGCCGACAACGATGCAGATAAACTCTTGATTGCTAAGGCAGCTAAAGAAGCAGGCTTAATTGCAATTACCTCATTGGAAGGCAGTTCAGATATTGCAGATACCGTACTATCAGCAACATCTGACGTAGATATTCCTGAACAGGTAAAAGGGCTTAGCTAAATTTGATTCACTGAGATACTCATCTCAGTAAGCCTAACCCAAAGACAGGGGCTACGATTTACTTCGTAGCCCCTTATTTCATTGGACACAGAGAGAACTCAATCCATGGCTATTACTTCGCTAGTTTTTCATAAGATTACTCGCTGGCAAGAAGATCAACCTTCAGAAATTCAACTCTGTGAGCAGGCACCTGACGTCACTGCAGATCATGAAGGACTCTTCAGTCAACTTAAAAAAGTCTTTCAATTCAAAGCAGGTAAATTCCACGGTCAATTTGATGAAGACTATAGTAGTGCCCCCTATCAAAACTGGTTGAAAGAGCAACTGGATGGAAAAATCAGCTTCGAGAAGCTAAGCCTTCTCTACATGAATCAACTCAAAGACCTAGTGGATAAAACCAGCGAGAGCTTTGAAGCCACTATCCTTACGGTTCATGAGGAACGTGCAGATGGCCCTCGAGTCTATATCTTTGCGCTGGAAACAAATTCCGGCCTACTCCTAGACTCTGGGCTTAATCTCGATACCGTGGACTACCTCAACACAAATAAAATGGATCTTGCCCTGCGCATCGACCTTGATGACTGGCTTTCAGAAAGCGAAAGTACTGACCCATACCTTTGCTTGGTCCGCGCACGCTCAAAAGCCAAAATAGGTGAAGCATTCACTCAGTCAATCGGTTTCAAGAGCTCTATCGACAGCGCAAAAGAAACTGAAACGCTAATGGAAGTATTAGCAGGCTACACCAAAGAAACCGAACCCAAGCAAGCTGCTCAGCTTCATCAAAAAGCCTATGACTTTTGCGTTGAACAGCAGCAGCTAGGTGAAGCAGTGCCGATTAATGAGCTATCGGGCTTCCTTGATGAAAATGAACCCACCCGCTTTGCTCAATTCGCAGAACAAGAAGCGCAACTAGACACCAGCCAAACCCTGCGCCCAGACACTCGTAAGCTAAAGCATTTGGTCAGAATCTCTGGCAAGGGCAATGGTTTAAGCCTGTCCTTTTCATCAGACCTTATGCAGCAAACAATCTTGTTTGATGAGCAGTCAAATACGCTCACTATTACAGAAATCCCCAAGAGCCTGAAAAAACAGATTCTTGAACACATTAAGGACAAGCAAGAAAACTAGTTCTTAACACTAAACCAAGGCGCCGGATTTACGTTCCGGTCATGCTGATAGGAAATAACATGTCTACCACACCAAACGAGCAAACTTACGTTGTTTGCGCATTATATAAATTTGTCACACTCGAAAATTACAAAGAGATTCAAACCCCTCTTCTTGAATTGATGAAGAGCATCGACGTACGAGGCACCCTACTACTTGCAGAAGAAGGCATCAACGGCACCGTTGCTGGCTCTAGAGCGGGCATAGACAAACTTCTTGAGTGGTTAAAGTCAGACCCACGTTTGAGCGATCTTAGCTATAAGGAGTCTTTCACCCAAGAAGCTCCGTTTGCCCGAACCAAGGTAAAACTGAAAAAAGAAATCGTCACCATGGGCGTTGAAGGCATAAACCCTAAGGAAGTAGTTGGCACCTATGTAAAGCCAAAGGACTGGAACGCACTCATCTCTGACCCTGAAGTTCTACTAGTCGATACGCGAAATGATTATGAGGTCGAAATTGGCACCTTCCAACATGCCTTGAACCCTCGAACCGAAAGCTTTAGAGAGTTCCCTCAGTACGTTGCAGAAAACCTGGATAAGGCAAAGCACAAAAAAGTCGCGATGTTTTGTACGGGCGGTATTCGTTGTGAAAAATCGACAGCTTACCTGAAAGAACAAGGTTTTGAAGACGTTTATCACCTTGAAGGCGGCATCCTTAAATACTTAGAAGAAGTTCCAGCTGAAGAGACCATGTGGGAAGGCGAATGCTTTGTCTTTGATGAACGCGTAGCAGTCAATCACCAACTGGAGAAAGGTCGTTACGATCAATGTAATGCATGTCGTCTTCCAATTACAGAAGAAGATAAATCTAGCGAGCTTTATGTTGAGGGCGTTAGCTGCCCAAGGTGTCACGACATGCACACCGAAGCACAAAAAGCCCGCTTCGCTGAACGACAGAAGCAAATAGAACTCGCTAAGCTGCGCCATGAGAAACACATTGGTGGCGATGTCAGCGAGACGATTGCTCGACGTAAACTTGAAAAGCAAGCAGCAATCAAAGCGCAGCAAGAGAAGTTAAGCAAGTAATACAGTTGGCCTCATTAGCTTATACGGGCGCCTCTTAGCAGGCCTCGTATAACTTTTATCGCAGGTACTTCATTTTTTTGCATACTGGTTCGCCTGAAGTCTCGCAAAACTCGCTATAATTCCCCAGAATAATAGACTGTTTGATACATGGATGCGCAATGAGCAAAATTTCTACCCTCTTTGTCTTATTTCTTGCAATTAGCTTGGGAGGCTGCGCTGCGGTCACCATTACCGAAAGCGGCCCCTCTGACTTCAGATACCGCCCTCATTATGAAGAATCCAAACATTTCTTTTTATGGGGCTTTATCGGCGAGCATCACATTGACGTCACCAAAATTTGTCGCCAACAACCCGTAAAACAAATGCAAAGCAAATACTCGGCAACAGATGTGCTATTTGCCACCTTATCTCTAGGCTTATACCTCCCCAGAACTGCGAAAGTCTGGTGTGAACTGGAGAATGACGATTCATGAAACAGCTAAATAAATTACTAAGTGCCACCCTGCTAGCGACGACAATAGCGATGAGCCAAGGCTGCGCAGTGATCCATTTTGAAAATGGCGAAGTCGTGCCTGACCCCGTACCGTCTCTATTTGACTTCTCATCAGATGTATCCGAAGACGATTTGGATGCCAGCTCAGGCAAGCGCTACCGCAGGTGGTATCACCACAGCATTTATCAGTTCGCTGAATTAAGCAATGCCCTTGAAACAAGTCAGGTTTGTGTCGGCCTTGACTGGAACCAGGTTACTACTGAGGTTACACCAGTAGATGTGGTGGTCGGCTTGCTGGATAACGCATTATTCTACAACGCCTCGGCTATGGGAATTGACCTCTGGTCTCATTGGAGCATTGAATACTCCTGCCGAACGCCTCAATAGTCAGCGAAACAGAAACTAGTGCGACTGCATAGACTTATGTCGTCGCACCTCGCGAAACAGCAAAGCTGAAAGCACGAGCGCACTGACTGCCAGCCCTACTCCCATACCTCCCCACACGCCTACCGCACCATAGGGCTCCAGCAAGAAGTAAGAAATAGGCATACCGACACACCAATAGCTAATAATCGCTGCCAATGTCGGCGAAGCTCCAAGCTTAAAGCCCCTAAGGGCGCCCATACTAATCACCTGCCAAGCGTCAACCACCTGAAAGATTGCAGCAACTAGAAGAATTGAAGCCACTAACTGAACAAATTCCTGGTAATTCTCCGCTAGAAGCTGTTCCTTTTGTACAAACAGCTGCACCAAAGTTTCAGGTGCAAAGATAAATATTATTGCAGCAAAACAAGCGCTTACAAGTGCCAGTACAAAACCTGAACCCACAGCTTGTGGAACCTGCCCAACAGCATTCTGCCCGTATAACTCCCCCACCTTAACTGAAACCGCTTGGGAGATCCCCAGTGGCACCATAAAACTTAAGGTAGCTGCCTGAAGCGCAACATGATGAGCAGCCAGAGCTGTCGCCCCCAACCACCCAATCATGATTGCTGCAGCCGAAAACATTCCCACCTCCATTGCATGGGCCAAAGCGATAGGTAATCCAAGCCTTAGCGTTTCAAGAAATTGCGAAAGAGAAAAGTTTTGCCAGCCCTTCCAAAAAGGAAATCCCTTAAATTCATCGCGTCGATAACTCAAAAACACCAATCCCAGAAACATCGCCCAGGAAATAATACAGGTTCCTAAGGCTATGCCTTCCAGGCCCATTTTTGGAAAACCCAAATAGCCTTCCATCAACACCAGACTAACCGGGTAATTTGAAACGGCTGCTATTAGGCTAATAGGAAGAATAAGCCTTGAATTACCTAAGCCAACAACCAAACTGCGCATCAAGATAAAACCAAATGCTGGCAACAATGCCCATAAAACAAGATCTAAATATGATTGAGCAAAAAAAACCAGCTCAGACAGCTGGCCAAAGAAAAGTAAGACAGGCGAGATATTAACCAAGCCAAAAGCAAAGACGACAAAAAGAATCACCACCAATAAGCTACCAGACAAGACTGCACGGTGGATTTCACTTTGATTACCACTGCCCTTAGCAAAAGCAACCATATTAGCCGTAGCGACTAAAGCACCAATACCAACGATGTAAAAGAATTGATATACAACTGCGCCCAAACCACCACCAGCAAGCACATCAACCCCTAAACGCCCCATCAATAGCGTATCGATCAAACCCATTAAAGCAAATGAGATTTGCCCTATTACCAATGGGCCAGCAAGGCTAAAGATAGCTTTCAACATAGGAGAGAGTCTTGTTCTAGTGAGCTTTTATCGCTCAAAGTTTATTCTGAAGCAGAATCACGCTTAGCTCTGATACTCGCATACCATTGTGAGGGGTTTATTATCTCACCGTCCTCTTCACTAACTTCGGGATATGGAAGTTTGTTCTGGTGGCAATAGCTAGCGACTTTAGGGTGCGCCCAGCGAAAGAAAGTTTCCTGATAGGTTTTACCATCTAAACGAACCTGATCATAAGACCCAGCCAAGGACCGCTGCCTTTGCGCTTCAGCGAGAATAATGGCTGCGGCAACCGATACGTTAAATGACTCCACCATACCAAGCATCGGAATCACAATATGCTGATCCACCTTGGCCGCTGCGATATCACTGACGCCCTTCTTTTCATTACCTAATAGAATCGCGCAAGGCTTAGTATAGTCAACATCCCTATAATCAATTGCGCTATCAGACAGATGCGCAGCATAAACCTTATAGTCCTTTTCATGCAGGGTATCAATCGCCTCTGGCATTGACTCATGTCGAACAATATCCACCCAACGATCACTGCCCATTGCCGTACCACTATAAGGGCGATGCTTATCCCAGGGCCATACCATATTTAGTTCTTGGATACCGACCGCATCGCTGGTTCGAACCAGTGCAGCAATGTTTCTCGGCTTATGAATCTGTTCTGTCAGTAGCGTTAAATCTGGCTGTCTGAGGTCTAACGTGCGCTTTAGTTTTTGGTAACGTTCTGGTGTCATGTCTTATCGAGTGACTAAAATTAGAATATTAACAACGGCCATTGCCAGCAAGCACAACCATGTAAACAAAGTACCGTAAAAACGACCTTTAGTCGGACCATTCTTCTTCGATAAGCCATAAGCATGTGCAATACGAGACAATAGTAGCGTCAGTCCGAACACATGTATAAGCCAGGGTGTTAAGTGGTTTAACTCGAGCATTAGCAGTAAAGCAATCCCTACAGGTATATTCTCTACTGCATTAGCATGCGCTCGCACAGCGCTCTTCATTGCTTTTGAGCCAGTATCATCACCAATGGATATTCCCTCATCTCTACGAAAGGTTGTCACCCGATAAGCTAGAAACACGATAAGGATCACTAACAATGAAGCATATAATGGACTAATAAATAACATGGTCATTCTCCTGGCTTTTTATTCTGATAATAAGTAACGCGGGCAGAAGGATCTACGACTTGTCTGGTCGCCCACCCGAAGGAAAACTGGCAACAGAACTGCGGCTTCCAGAGATCTTGGGCGTGCCTTCTTGCTCAACCTCATCAATTCTGACGATCGCATTCATTGGAATATAAGTTCGTTTAACACCAGTAAACTCGTTCTTCAAACGCTCCTCACTAGGATCTACAAGCAATTGACTCTTTTCACCAAAAAGAAGCTGCTCCACCTCAATGAAGCCGTATAGTTCCGAGGGATATACATGAGAAGCGTAAATCTCGTAGATATCTTCATTATTATAAAAAATAACTTTGTAGGTTTTTTTAAGGCTCATAAGGACAAGTAGTACCGAAGCGTTTTAAGGACGCGCTATCATAACAGAGAGCAGTAAAGTGACAAACCAAGAACTTGTCTCAAGCCATAAATTAAAAAACCAGCTAACTAATATAGAAAGCTGGCTTCATCACGATGAGATTGTAACGTTTATTCTAAACGGCTACTTTTCGTATCGATCACTTTTCTTCACATATTCCAAAGCGTCGATTACCGCTTTGCGTGCCTTGTCTTCAACCTCATGCCTTTCAGTGGGTGAGGTGTAGAAAAACATATCCACTTCATGGCGAATGTATCGTGGTGGCAAATGGTTTAAGGCTATACAAAGCACATCGGTGAGAACATCCTCATCAAAATCCTGCCCTTCTACCTCTTTAGCCAGTGTTTCAATTACCAAGGATTCGTAGTAATTCTGAATATTATCAAGAAGTGACATTAATATACCTCGTACTATCAGCAACAATTTTTATGTTTAGATCGATTTACACTCATGTAGATCGTCCCAGCCATTAAAGCATCTAAAGATAGAGTCTAGCATCTAAAACAATTAACAACAGAGCCAGTTTCAAAATGGCGATCAAAAAGCGGTAGAAAGCCTGTTTTCATTTAGTTACCCAATCACAACCCAATTAACAATAATTAATCGCATCTTGGCTGGCTAGGCCTGCGCTGATCACATACAATCGGAAGTAACCGTATANTTTATATGCTCATTTATTGGCAAAATTATTCTTATGATGATAACGAAGCGAAATATTTACACCCTTCTACTTAGCGTTCTAATCAGCTCGCTTTCCCTTTCTGTTTACGCTAAAGAAAGCAAAGCAGAATTTACTGAAGAACTCGCTCCAACAAGAGCCCAACAAGAAGCAAGCCTGTATGTTGCTCGCTCATTATCGCTAAATCATTACCGCAAGCAGCACATCGATAAAACACTTTCTGAGAAGGTTTACGAAAACTACCTTGATTCACTCGATCCCTCTCGAATTTATTTTCTTAGCGAAGATATTACAGAGTTCGAGATTTACCGCTTTCGCTTAGATAGTGCCTTAAAAACTGGTCAGTTAGACCCTGCATTCAGAATTTATAACCGCTACCAGACGCGAGTAATCACTCGCCTCAATAAACAAATTGAATTTCTCAATACCAAGCTGAACACCTTAGACTTTACTAAAGACGAATATATTTTAACTGACCGTTCAGAAGTAGACTGGGCAACAAGTGAAACAGAGCTGGATAATATCTGGCGCAAGCGAACTAAAAATACGGCCCTGTCTCAAAAACTAGACGGTAAAACCAACGAAGAAATTAAAGAGTCCTTACTAAAGCGTTATCAAAACCAGCTAAAGCGAACTCTACAAGTAAGAAGTGAAGATGCATTTTCTGCCTACATGAATGCCTTCACTACCCTATACGATCCTCATACCACCTATTTTTCACCACGCTCTTCAGAAAATTTCAACATTAATATGAGCTTATCCTTAGAAGGTATCGGCGCCGTACTACAAGCAGATAATGAATTTACTAAAGTGGTCCGTCTAGTTGCTGGCGGGCCAGCACAGAAACAAGGCAAACTTCACTCTGCTGACCGTATTGTTGGTGTTGCCCAAGGAGAGAAAGGCGATATGGTTGAGGTAATTGGCTGGCGACTTGATGAAGTCGTTGAGCTCATTAGAGGCCCCAAGCATTCTAAAGTCAGACTCAAAGTCATACCGCATACTGCCAAACTAGATACTGACACAATAGAAATTAAAATCGTTCGCGACAAAGTTAAGCTCGAGGAACAAGCGGCTGCCAGTTCAGTACTTGATATAGAGCGCGACGGAAAAAATCATCGAATTGGCGTTATTGATATCCCAACTTTCTACGCTGACTTCAAAGCCATGCAAGAAGGTGACCCAAACTATAAGAGCACGACACGAGACACGCTCAAATTACTAAAAGAAATGCAGGCAGAACAAGCTTTAGACGGACTTGTGATTGATTTACGCGGGAACGGTGGCGGCTCTCTCGATGAGGCTAATCAACTAACCGGACTATTTATACATGAAGGCCCTACCGTGCAAATCAGAGGAGCCAATCACCGCATTGAGGTATTGGATGATCCCGATCCTAAACTGATGTACGACGGTCCGCTCATTGTCTTGGTAGATAGACTAAGCGCCTCTGCCTCTGAAATCTTTGCTGGCGCAATTCAGGATTATGGTCGCGGTATCGTAATGGGTACACCAACATTCGGCAAAGGGACTGTACAAGCAGTTCGCCCACTTAACCATGGCCAGTTAAAAATAACACAAGCCAAGTTTTATAGAATCTCTGGCGCTAGCACCCAGCACAAAGGCGTTGTCCCGGATATTATTTTACCTGACACCATTGATACTTCGAAAGTAGGTGAAGATGCCCTGGATCACGCACTTGAGTGGGACTCCATTGCTTCAGCCAAATTTAGCAAGGTGGGCGCCTTGAGCCCGCTTAGCCAAAAACTAGCCGAGAGCCATATCACACGTATTACACAACATCCTGAATACGTACTTTTGTTAGAAGAAATAGAATTACTAGAATCTCAGCGCGGTATAGAAAAAGTAACGATTAACGAACAAAAACGAAAAACCGAAGACGAAGCCTTCGACAAGGCACGCTTGGACTTACTTAACAAGCGCCGCCGACTTGAACAAAAGCCAGAATTTGAATCTCTTCAGGCCTGGCGTGACAGCGAAGATGAAAAGCCTATTGAAACAGACAAAGCACAAGAACCAGACTTTATCGTTGAGGAAAGTGCTGAAGTCTTATTAGACTTTATTTCTTTACAGCAAGTTAGCGCGAATGCCTTAGCCAATGCTCTTTAGCAATAGAGCTTGATTCGGTAACACTCGACACTGATATAGCGTGGCACGACATATGAGCGAGAAAAACTCTGAAAAGCCCAAGTCAGATGAAAAAAAGTCTGCAAACTCTCGCTCCAAGAGTGAAAAAACTGAACCTTGGGTGTCTGAAGAGTCTATCAGTAACTTTTTAGGGCGTGTTTCAGGTGCAACCACGAGCGCCTTCAAGTTCGCTAAGAAAACTGGCGGCACGTCCTATAAAGTCGGCAAGGCCATCATTCAGTCGCAGGACCAATTAAAACTTATGGTATCTGCCGGTCAGTCCCTTAAAGACCTTCGCGAGGTTGCCGGCCTGACAGTTAGTGAGCTTAGCGAAGCTGTAAACCTGAAAGATAAGTCCGTTATCGAAGCTGTAGAGAATGGCACAGCCACTCTCTCTTTCGAACTAATACTCCGCCTGGCCGCCCTTCTTGCCAGAAACGACCCTATTCCTTTCATTCTCAAATACAGTAGAACCTACGCACCAGACACATGGAAAATCTTGAATGACTGGGGTGCCGGACGCCTTCCTCTTCATTATGAAAGAGAGCGACAGTTCATCAATATTTACCGTTCTCAAGACCAAGCGAGACAGCTATCGGATGAAGGCTACGAACGCGTTCTTGAGTTTACTAAACAAGCATTCAATATGTCTCTTCACTTTATCGCTGAGCAGGAAGATGCTTTACAAGAAATGATTGAGACTCAAGAGGAACAGATGGAAGTGCTCAGATCCAAAATGAGCCAGGTACATAAGCACAAAACGCAAGCACCAAGCGATGATAGTGATGCAAAACAAAACTCCGATGAAACGCCAGCTGAGGGCAAACCCAATGAACAGCAAAAAGACGCGCCCTGATCTCCCCTCCCTTTAAGCACTCTTTTCATCGAAGTTCGTGATATAGTCCCCTAAAGATTCTATTCATCCTCTAGCCTACGACACTGAAGTATAACTATTCGTTAATATTTTGAGAAAACGCAACCTTACCGAAGGCAATATCAGCCAGCAGCTCTACAAAATGACGGTTCCTATGATTGGCGGCATCTTGGCCATCATGTCGATGAACATTGTAGACACCTATTATGTCGGACAACTCGGCACTCGCGAACTCACCGCAATGAGTTTTACCATTCCAATTATCTCTATCCTATTAAGTCTGGCATTTGGCATTGGCATTGGAACTTCTTCCGTTATCGCTCGTGCAATTGGGGCTCAACAACATACCTTAGTGCAAGCATACTGCACACAAGCGATATTAATCGCCCTGATCGTAGCCATCTGCTTTGCCGTACTTGGCTACCATTTTATGGATCCGATCTTCACCCTACTTGGCGCACCGCAGGACTTGTTTGAGCTCATACATGAGTTTATGGATATTTGGTTTCTAGCCAGCTTTGTAGTGGTTATACCGATGGTCGGTAATTCGGCTATTCGCGCTGCCGGCAATACAAAACTACCCAGCATGGTTATGATAAGCGTTGCAATAGTGAATATGATATTAGACCCCATTCTAATTTTCGGCTTGCTTGGTTTCCCTAAACTTGGGCTAGCTGGCGCTGCCATATCAACCGTTTGTGCGTATTCGATTGCCCTGGTAATTGGTTTGTATGTATTGATAAAGAAGTTCGACTTCTTGAGCCTTAAGAGCTGCTATGGCCGGGTATTACAAAGCTGGCAGGCAATCCTCAAAATAGCTGTTCCCGCTGTAGGAACAAATCTAATTGCACCACTTTCAATCGCGATAACAACCTGGCTTGTAGCCCGATTCAGCCCCGAGTCTGTTGCCGGTTTTGGTGTTGCGTCACGTATTGAAGCAATCTTTCTTGTCGTAATTATGGGGCTAACCTCCATTATGGGCCCTTTTGTTGGCCAAAATTGGGGCGCAGAAAAACATGACCGGGTTTTCGAAGCACTTAAGATGAGCTTCAAGTTCGTTGCACTTTGGGGACTGGGGGCAAGCGTTTGTTTATGGCTATTTGCCAAGCCTCTAACCGGGTTGTTTTCGGCAGACGAATCAGTTATTGAGTCCTCCACCCTCTACTTATACTTAGTGCCTATCAGCTATCTATTTCTTGGCATCATTATGCTGAGCTCGTCAGCAGCTAACGGTATCGGCAGACCAATGCCCTCTTTGGTCATGTCACTTCTACGCTTAATCGTAATTTTTATTCCCTTGGCATTAGCGCTTGGTAATTTTTTTGATCTCGCGGGTATATATCTGGCCACAAGCCTTGCTAATATAATAGTTGGCACGGGTGCACTGTATTGGGTGCGCCACCTCAATAAAAGTAATTTAAAACATTCTTCACATATGGAACTCAAAGAGAGCAAAAGCAATGCCTAGAAACAATCGACTTGTCTACTCCACCGAAACAGGGCGAACTTGTCCAGAGTGTGAACAAGCCATTGACGAATGCACTTGCTCTGCAGACCAAACTCCAGAGGGAGACGGCATCGTACGTGTAAGCCTCGACACGAAAGGCCGAAAAGGCAAAGGTGTGACCGTCTTAAGTGGAATACTGCTAAAAAACAACGAGCTAAAAGGTCTCGCCAAAGAGCTCAAAAAGAAATGTGGTGTCGGTGGTGCAGTGAAGGATGGAAATATCGAAATCCAAGGCGATCACCGTGAACTGCTATTGAAGATTCTTACTGAGCAAGGCTACAAAGTAAAACGTTCAGGCGGATAAACACTAAAAATAGGAAGACAGATATGGAACTAGTTATTGGTAATCAGAATTATTCATCATGGTCACTTCGGCCCTGGCTATTACTGACTCACTTTGACATCCCGTTCGACGAAATTAAAGTATTCCTTTTTGAAGAAAATACCCATCAGCGCCTCGCGGATTACTCCCCCACCTTCAAAGTTCCTGTACTGATTGATGACAAGGAAGGTAAGGACCTTACAGTCTGGGACTCATTGGCAATTTGTGAGTATGTTTCCGAGCAATATCTTAAAGGTAAAGGCTGGCCTGAAGACCCAAGTGACAGAGCCACTGCCCGAGCCTACTGCGCTGAAATGCACTCAGGTTTTCCAGCCTTAAGAAGCGCCCTGCCTATGAACTGCCGGGCTACTCGTAAAGTCAACCTCCATGAGGACTGCATTAAGGATATTCAACGCATCGACGGCATGTGGCAAGATGCGCTCAACCGCCATGATGGCGATTGGTTGTTTGGAGAGTTCTCCATTGCCGACTGCATGTTTGCTCCGGTTGCTTCCCGTTTTGCGACTTATCAAATTGAAGTATCGGATACCAGCAGAGCTTATATCGACCGCTTGCTTNNNCTNCCNTTGATTGCTTGGCCGGGTGTTGTCGGCGAATTCATGAAGTTCTTACCC
>NZ_LWGE01001454.1:0-6419 GCF_001635315.1 Oleiphilus sp. HI0123 | reverse complement strand
CATTGGTTCTTGTACTTTCTGATTTAAATTATGTACTTTCGGGTAAGATATGTTTTGGATGAAAAAAACGCTTATAAGAGGGGCGATAAAAGAACATGCACATAATATGCATGAGTTTCTCGTCTGCTTGAGTGGGGGCTTATTAATTGAAGATAGTCTAGCAACATATACACTAAAACAAGGAAGCGCGATCTTTATTCCTTGTAATATGGTGCATAAAATTACCATTTTTGATGGCGAGTCAGCATGTAGCGAAGTACTGCTTGCTTGTATCAAACCCGCCACACTCGACTTAATGCGTTCGCCATGCAATAACGACTTTATAGAAAAACTAAAGCAAGAAACGACACTGTCTCATTCCAATAATGATCAGGGCGACAATCTAGAAAGATGCATTCAAGAAGTTGATGCACTCTCGATGTCACCTTCTCTTTTGAACCAATCATTTGCGGAAAACTGCTTTATAAAAATGCTGCTTCTACATATGGAGAGGCTGCATCAAGACACAGCTCTTTCTAAAATCAGTTTCGATCATATTGATCACATTACTGCATGGGTCAGACGGCATTATGTCGAAGATATCAATTTAGATGATTTGAGCAAGAGGTTTTCAGTATCTCGGAGCCAGCTTACACGAAAATTCAAGCAGAAGTATGGGTTCAGTCTAATTGAGTTTGTTCTGCAACTGCGTTTCGATGATGCTGCAAAGCAACTCGCGTTTTCTAAAAAGGACATTACTCGCATTGCCCTAGACATAGGATTCAATAATCTCAGTCACTTTCACAGGCAGTTTAAAAAACGTTTTGGCATGACGCCGCTTTCTTTTCGTAATATGACCGCTCAATCGAGTTAGACAATTGCTTAGCCAAGTATTTATAACAAAACAGAGTTTCATCACATGGTCTAGACTGTTCGTTCTAAACTCTAATAATGTTGCCAGTTAGTTTTATTTTCGCTTATGTCTACAAATCTTTATACATTCGATCGGGGTTTTATCTTCATCGTGACATGGCTGTCATTTAATATCTGTCAGGCTGCTGGAATTGTCGATATAACGCTTCAAGATCAAAATGGCCAAGCACTTGTCGATGGTGTCGTTTATTTTCAAGTCGAATCTGAATATGCTTCCTTGTCTGGCAATAAGCGTATTCCATCGAACTTGATAATGGATCAGAAAAATAGGCAATTCGCCCCTCATGTATTGATTGCTCAGGTCGGTGATTTAGTGAGCTTTCCGAATAGCGACAATATTAGACATCATGTTTATTCGTTTTCAGAGCCAAAGCGCTTTGAAATAAAGCTTTACGCCGACAAGCCGGAATCTCCTATCAAGTTTGAAACGCCAGGCGTCGTGGCACTAGGGTGCAATATACACGATTCAATGCTTGGGTATATTTTGGTTATAGATACACCTTATGCAAGCAAAACAGACAGTAAAGGTCGAGCGAGTTTGGCTGTGCCGGAAAAAGTGCCATCAGAGTTTTTTGTATGGCACCCTCTGTTAAAAAACACTGCAAAGCCTCTTAAGGTGTCTGAGTTTGATGTGAATTCTCCACAAACCGTAGTCATTGAGATCAAATCAACGAAAAATACTAAGTTTAATAAGAAGCGCTGGCGCTGACGACCAAGTGAGATAGAAGAATGAATTATGCTCCGAAATTCTGTATTGCATTAGTAATTTTGATCTTGTTTTTTACAAGCTCTGTTAATGCAGCGGGTAGTAAGTTATTGGGTACTTCGGGTGTTACCTCTATCGAAGGTAGTGCAGGAGGAGGTTTAATTCCTTGGGCGCCGTTAGGGGGGTACGCTACTAGAGACGAGCTAGGTTTCAGCATAGTCGCAAGTGAAGTGGACGTTGATGATTATAATATGAGCGTGCACGGAGCTTTGATTAATTTTCGAGACCGTATCGAATTCAGCTTCGCTCATCAGGACTTTTATGTTGATGCATTATCGCAATCGGTGAGACAAAATATTATTGGTCTGAAGGTTCGACTTTTTGGCGATTTGGTTTATGACACATTACCGGTAATCAGTATCGGTACACAGCAAAAAAGACTCATTGATGCGGGTGTGATCAATCTTGTTGGCGCTAAAGATAGCAGCGGAACTGATTTCTATCTAAGTGCTGCAAAAGCGTGGATCGACGGATTGTTTCATCATACTAGCTTTGTGAATGCGAATATTCGCTACAGTAATGCAAATGAACTCGGTTTGCTCGGTTACGGCGGCGATAATGCAAGGTCTAAGTTTTTATTCGAAACAGCGCTGGGCGTTTTCGTCGGTAACAACGTTGCTTTGGGTGTTGAGTTTAGGTTCAATCGATCGCAGATGAGCAAATTTCTAAACTAGTTCTCGAGTATGAGCATCGTTTACAAAGCTTTGAGGATCAGCTCAGCCAGAAAAGTTCAGACATTGATGATAACCGAAAAGCGCTGGCGCTTACGCAAGAGGTTCAATCTCTTTGGCTCAGGGCGGGACAAGATACAAGCCCCAGCAATCGAATCTCAAGTTATGATGACATTTTGAAGATCAAGCCCGATGACTGTGAAGCTTTGACCTACAAGGCGGATGCGGTATTAGAAATCAATGAGCCACAATGGGCCGCAAACCTATGCCAGCAAGCTTTAGAGCTTGATCCTGACAATGGACATGCATTTTATCAGCTTGCCTGTGCTTATACGGCACTGCAGCAATATGAGGAGGCGCTTTCCTATTTATCTAACGCAATTGCTAAAAGTGATAGCTATCGAGATGAGGCTACTAAGGATGACGCTTTAAAAGCGTTGCGTACGCACCCTTCGTTTGAGGAAATGATAAAAAATACACTAGAAGATCTATGACAGCCGGTATTCTGAGCCTTAGAGCAAATAGCTTCCTGTTAGTTGTAGCAATGCTGCTGGGTTCAACATTTTGTGCGTCTGCGCCAAAATATTCAACGCTGGATATATATCAGTTGAGTAGAGAAGTGTCCGCGCAAACTGGCTATACCATTATTTTTAGTCCGCGAGTTAGAAGTCAAACAAAAGTTTCGATGTTGCTCAGCAAGAAAATTAATCCAGAGAGCCTTTATAGTATTTTTTTATCAGTGCTTAACGTTCACGGGTATGCTGCTATTCGTGATGCAAATCTGATCAAAATTGTACGAGAAAGGAAGGCTCGGTATATGTATTCCAGTGACTAAAACCCAAACCACATACTTTACCTATTTGTCGTTCCGTGAACCGTTAAGGTGAGGTGTTTCTAAGCAGTTTTATCTTTTGAAACTATTATTTGCGTATACTTAACAATACAGAAATGGTGAATTTATATTCAAATATGGTTTGACTTTGTTTTGCATTAATAAAACCAATACTTGAGCAGCACGCCTTGTGGTGTATCTCGCCATTGCCGTGTGACAAGGAAGCCTTGTATCGAATCACTCATGTAAGAGGCTTAATGAACCAAGTCATTCAGTCGGCGTTCTGTGATGATCAGGGAGATCATTTTCTTCATTTTGTCTCTAACAATCTCGGCTTCTTTATGGAGTTGCTGATTGCGCTGCTCCTTATTGTCGCTCAGTGTTTTCAAGCTTAGGCTTGGCTGGTACCGTGCAAAGCTCATATACAGCTTGGGAATCTTCTTTTTGACCGGCTTGGGAATACTAAGTGTTCTTGAATGCTTAATCGTCTCGTGCATATGTTGAGGAAGCCACTTGAATAGAGGCTCTAAGCGTCGGTCTAACTTAATTGGCATGGCCCAGCGATCAGAGCCGTGATGGACGGCGATTAAAACCGGGCACTGGTTAACGAGTGCCAGCTCAATAAAGCGAGGGCTGAGAAAAGGAAGCACCGCAACGCCGTCGCCAAAATTACACAGCTCGCCCTCGGGCATAATAACGCAATCAGTAAAGCCTTCTTCTTGTAATAATACACAGGCTTCATCAAAACCTACTCCGTGGTTAATCTGCGTGAGAAAGCTAAGTAATTGTTTCGCGATGGGCAGCTCGTAAAACTTTCGCCAGGTGATACCGAAGGGCGAACGCTTCTCTCCACCATGCTTTTGCATGGAATCTGCCAGGCCAACCAAACCTGCCAGCGCACCCATCATCGGCCCATGATTTAGCGCGATAATTAAACGCGGCTCCTGAGCCAGAATCGTATCAAGGTCTTCAGAGGACTTCGCTATTACGACATCTTTGATATAAAGCGTTTTGAGTAAGCGTTTAACGAAGTGGAAATCTTTGACGGTTCTCATAGAGTGCTTCGGTTTTGGTTTAGAGCTTCTATTCTAACCTCAATTGGGAAAAGGGTTGAGAAAATTTTCGCTCTCTCTTTTATAACCAATAGGAGGTAAGTCATTACCTACTCTTATCAGCCTAAGCTTGCCAATAATTGATCTAAGTCAAACGAGATTGATTCCTATTAAGCTTCAATGGTATTCATTAAGTTCTATTGATAGCCTTTAGATACGAATCATTCCTATTATTGTTTGTGAGGTGAATCTTGATGACGCAAAGCTTAAGTATGGATCGATTATCAGAAGGTCAGAACGCAACCATTACACAGATCAGTGGCGGTAAAAGCCTTGCCAGAAAAATGATAGGGCTTGGTTTGCGTGTGGGTGGTGAGGTCTGCTTGCTCCAACGTCGCCGACACGGTTTGGTTCTCGCAAATCGTGGAACGAGAATCGCCTTGGGCGATAGTATTGCCCGTCATCTTAAAGTTTCTCCTTGCTAGCAGCTTCAGAGGCCTAAGCCTATGTTAACCATCGCTCTGGGTGGCAACCCTAATTGTGGTAAGTCAGCCCTTTTTAATCAATTTACAGGAATTAGACAAACCACAGGTAATTGGCCTGGCGTAACGGTTGAGCGCAAAGCAGGGCGAACAAAGTTGCTAGGAGACGAGGCAAACGTTGTCGACTTGCCAGGTATTTACTCGCTGGATGCATCGTCTCTGGATGAAAAAGTTACCCGGGACTATCTTCTCTCTGCCGACGCTGACCTGATCGTTAATGTGGTTGATGCCTCGAATCTTGAGCGTAACCTCTATTTCACTGTGCAATTACGAGAAATGGGCGTTCCAGTGGTCGTGGCGCTGAATATGATGGATGTTGCCCGCAAGCGTGGCATTAGTCTCGATGTTGAACGCTTAAGCGAAGCCTTATGTTGCCCGGTGGTGCCTATCGTCGCCGTGACAGGGGAAGGCTTGAAAGGTTTGGCTAGCGCGATCAAGTACGAGTTAAGTTCCAGCGAGCAGAGCTCAATCGAGCTGGTACATGAAGACTTGGTTGAGCAGGCAATCCTATCCGTTTCCGGCTATCTACCAGCTACTGTTAAAGCAAACGAACAACGCTGGGTCGCGACTAAGCTTTTGGAAAATGATAGCGCTGTATTGGGCGCAATTGAATCGGCTGGTCAAAAAGAGCTGCTATCAAGGGTTTCCCATTGGCAGAGCAAGATTGAAGAAAGAACCGGGGAAGACGTCGACATACATATTGCTGATGGGCGCTTTAATCATGCACATTGCTTATCGCAAGAGGTAATAAAGGAAGCTGGTGTCGTGGGCAAGAATCTATCTGATAAGATAGACCATATTGTACTCGGGAAGCGCTTGGGAATCGGTATATTCTTACTGGTTATGTATGCGATGTTTACCTTTACGATCAACGTTGGCGGTGCCTTTATTGACCTCTTCGATATGGGCGTGGGTGCAATTTTTGTTGATGGCACTGCGCATCTGATGGGGCTGCTTGGCTTGCCTGAATGGAGCAAGGTGTTTTTGGCAGATGGTATTGGAGGGGGCATTCAGGTTGTCTCTACCTTTATTCCTATTATTGTTTGCTTGTATTTGTTTTTATCCGCACTTGAGGATAGCGGCTATATGGCACGCGCAGCCTTTGTGATGGATAGAGCTATGCGTAAGATTGGTCTGCCAGGTAAAGCCTTTGTACCGATGATCGTTGGTTTTGGTTGTAATGTTCCCGCTGTCATGGCGACGCGAACCCTCGAAAACCAGCGAGAAAGAAAGCTTACTATTTTGATGAATCCTTTTATGTCATGTGGTGCGCGTCTACCTGTATACGTATTGTTTGCGGCGGCCTTCTTTCCTGACAATGGTCAAAATCTAGTGTTTATTCTTTATTTGGCAGGTATTGCTGTTGCTGTTCTAACGGGTTTAATTATGCGTAAAACCCTTCTTCAGGGCGAAAGCAGCGGTTTTATGATGGAGCTGCCTCCTTATCACTTGCCCACCTTAAAAGCCGTATTATTAAGAACCTGGGATAGAGTAAAGCTTTTCATCCGCGATGCCGGGAAGGTGATTGTTCTGATGGTGCTGGCGCTAAATGTGCTCAACTCGATTGGCACGGACGGCTCTTTCGGGAATGAAGATTCTGAAGACTCGGTCTTAAGCGAAGTGAGCAAAACGCTTACGCCGATG
>NZ_LWGE01001453.1:0-10005 GCF_001635315.1 Oleiphilus sp. HI0123 | reverse complement strand
TTATATGCCGGCCGAATTGCTTAGGAAGTACGGCAAAAATGACCGGCTATGGATTTGGCAATATGTGTTTCCTAGTGCCAAATTATCGCTCGACCCCAAGTCGAAAGCAGTGCGCAGGCACCATTTACACGAGTCGACCTTGCAGAAGTCGGTCAGGTACTGCGCTCGAAAGCTCGGGATTGCAAAGCGTGTTACCTGTCATACCTTTCGTCACAGTTTTGCCACGCATCATTTGGAACGCGGGATGGATATTAGAATGCTGCAAGAACTATTGGGGCATGCCGACGTTGCCACGACGATGATTTATACCCACACAGCTAATTTCTCTAAGGGCAAGACTTCTAGTCCGTTGGACTTTCTTTAGTGCTAACCTGCAAAGAACTAATCCTAACCTGGTCTCCCTGTATCACCTCTAAGCCGAAAGCCCCGCAGTGAGAACAAGCATCGTATAGGTGCTTGATTTCACTTTGTTTCTGGCAGCTTCCGCATAGGCCAATACCTGAAGGGCGGGATAGGATTAACTTCGCCTTGTCTGCAATGGAGCCTTTCATCACGGCGTCAAAACAAAACTGCATCGCTTCTGCCTCGACATGGCTTAGTTGACCGACCTCTAAATAAACGGCTTCAACCAAGTTGAAGTGCTCGGCTTCGGCTTGTTCTTCAATGAGTTCACGCATACTTTCCGCAAGTGATAGCTCATGCATGCTCGCTAATCCACTTGGTAGTGAACGCGAGGGCTTTATCTAAATTGCCTTGGGCGCGCGGGCTCAGTGTCTCGTCAAAGGCATCAAATTCGTAGCCGCGAATTGCCAGAATAAAGGCTTCGGGTTTTGTCTCATATAAGGTATGGCACAATTGCAGAACCGACTCAGGTTGAAGCTGATGGCTGCCCAGGCTTTGTTGATCATTAGCGCTGGCTTCATTAAACGAAAAGGGTGGGGAAGAGTCTAAACTCGCGTCTACAAATACCACCGTGTCGTACTGTGTAATGTCGTAAGCGTCTTCGACGGTGAGTTGGTAGTTTGAAGAAAGGCTTACTTTATCAGCAAGTATTGAGTCATCTTCGAGTGCTTTAATAAGCGCCGGGCCGAGGCCATCATCTTGTCTGCCAGGGTTGCCGTAGCCAATGAAGAGTATCTTCTTACTCATTTAATTTTGGCCATCTACAAACTGGCTGTTACTGTCGATCAGTTTATTTTCATGATCAAACAGCTCCACCTTGAGCGGCATTTGGCCGAGCGCATGGGTTGCACAAGATAAACACGGGTCATAAGCGCGAACGGCCACTTCGATATGATTGAGCATGCCTTCCGATATTTTGTTCTTGCCTGAAATATATTTTCGGGCGACATCGGTCACTGCTTTGTTCATGGCGGTATTGTTATGGGTTGTCGAGACAATCAAGTTGCAGTAGGTGACTTGGTCATTCTCATTGACTTTGTAATGGTGGAATAAAGAGCCTCTCGGCGCTTCGATTACGGCTATCCCTTCTTCACGACGATCGCCGGTTAGTTTGAGATCCGTACCCATAATATCCGGGTCAAGAAGTAGTTCTTTGATCTTTTCGACACAGTGAAGGACTTCTATCATTCGTGCCCAGTGATAGGCCAAAGACATATGAGCAGGCTTATGTTGGGAGAACTCTTTGAATTCTTCATGACGAGCATTGGCCAAGGGGGTGTCGATAAAGCTGACTGTATTCATGCGAGCCAGTGGGCCGACCCGATACCAACCGTCAACATTGCCCCGGCTCTTGATAAAGGGGAACTTCATGTACGACCAGGGTTTTACTTCTTCTTTGATAAAATCATCGAAGTGCCGGTAATCCATTTGGTCAAAGATCAAATTGCCATTGGCGTCAATTGCGCGAAGCTGACCATCGTATAAATCTAAAGCGCCATCATCACGAACCAGTGACATATGACTAGACTTAAAGTTGGCGAAGCTTTCTACCAGCCCTAGGTGCTCAAGTGTATAGTTGCGTGTAATATCGACCGCTTCTTGTGACCACTCGATCATCTGGTCGATATCTTGTAATAGCTTGTCTCGTTCTTGAACGGAAAGACTCTTACTGATGCCGCCCGGAATGGCTGTGTTGCCATGAATTTTTTTACCTGCGGTGTACTGAATAACTTCTTGTCCGTACTTGCGCATTAATACGCCTTTCTTGGCCAGGTCAGGAAAGGCTTTAATGACTTCAAAGATATTGCGTTTTTTTGCGGGCGCAGAAAAACCAAAGAGCAGGTCAGGTGAACTGAGATGGAAGAAGTGGAGTACGTTGCTCTGCATGATCTGGCCGTAGTGCATCAGGCGGCGCATTTTTTCGGCGGTGGGCGTGAGTTGGTCAACACCGACAATCATATCCATAGCTTTTGCGGCTGCTAAGTGGTGACTTACCGGGCAGATGCCACACAAGCGCTGAACGATGACAGGCACTTCCCAAAGTAATCGGCCCTGGATAAAGCGCTCAAAGCCTCTGAACTCGACAATATGTAAGCGCGCTTCAGACACCTGGTTTTGTTCATCGAGGTGAATCGTCACTTTGCCGTGACCCTCGACTCGCGTTAGGGGTTCTATTTCTACGATCCGAGCTTTTGTTTTTTTCATCTTTTCAGCCCTTGAATTAGTCAAACTTGATCAGTGAATAATCAAGCGAAGGTGGCTCGCCTTTGATCAAGGCTGTTAAAGCACTCCATAGCGCATCGCCAGAAGGTGGACAACCTGGAATCTGGTAGTCAACTTTGACCACATCGACGCAGGTGTAAACCTTGTCGAGCAGCAAAGGTAGAGCTGGGTCATTTGGTATCTGGTTTTCTGGGTTGAGTACCTTGGGCGTGGTATAGGCTTCGTCCAGGCATTCTCTTAGCGGATCATCGGAATGCATAATGGCATTTCGCATGACCGGCAAACCGCCCATGATGGCGCATTGCCCAACGGCAACAAGTATGTCGCAGTTCTCTCTGAATTCACGAAGCACATGGACGTTATCTTCATTACAGCAGCCGCCTTCAATGAGGCCAATGTCGCAACGGCGTGTGAACTTTTTGACATCGTTTAAAGGGCTGCGATCAAACTCGGCCAGTTCCATTAGTTCGATTATTCTTTCATCAATATCCAGCAACGACATATGACAGCCAAAGCAACCTGCCAGAGAGGTGGTGGCAATACGCTTCTTTCTCATTTTGTACTGTCCTCTTTGCCGGTTTCAGGCTGGTATTGTCGTACTTCGATATCTGAGCCAATTATATGGCTGTCGTATTGACGCTCGCCAACGGGGGCGAAAAAGCCATCGTTCTTTCGAATAATACAGCCAACCGGACAAACCTCTAATGACATGGCGTAGTCGTTAATATCGGCATTGGTATCAGCAAGGCAGTCGCCATTCACACCAATACGTTTATGGATACCGCGACCCACGTATTCAAAGACATGCTTGTCGTCAACGTCTCGTGAGGCTCGAATACAACGACCACAGAGTATGCAACGGTTGTTATCTAATGCGATATCCGGGTGCGAAGCATCAACCGGGCGAGAAGGCTGTAAGTATGGGAAGTCTGATGCCTGAGACAAACCAAGGCGATAGGCGGTTGCTTGTAGTTCGCAGCGTCCACTAGCTTCGCAGATAGGACAGAGATGATTGCCTTCATGAAATAACATTCTGACCAAATCTTTGCGATAGCCTGTTACTTCCTGGCTTTCATTTTCAATAATTGCACCGTCTTCGATGGGTTGTGTGCAGGCGGCAACGACCCGGCCATTCATTTTGACAGAGCAAACTCGGCAGCTACCTTGGGGAACAAGGCCTTCAGAATCGCATAGCCGAGGAATGTAGATACCTTGTGCCTCACAGGCAGACATTATCGACTGTCCCTCATGGGCTTCGACTTTCTTGCCGTCGATGGTAAAGCTAAGTCGCTTTTCTTCTTGGCTCATCATTTTTGCTCCCTGTCGTCATGGTCGTATCGCGGGTCAAAAATAATCGATCGTCGTTTAGCGATAATACGCGATTCGTTCAATGCACCTTGAATATCAAAGCCTGCCTGACGACCATCCGGGTGGTCTTTTAGCAAAGCGGAGTACACCAAAGGGAAGTTTTCAATTGTCGATAAAATAGGTTTAGGGGACGTATGCCCAAGCCCGCAGCGACTGGTTTGAATAATGGTATTGCCGAGGCTTTGCAAAGACTCCAGATCCTTGCTCTCGCCCTGGCCGAGCATGATTTTCTCAAGCCCTTTCTTTAAAAACACATTACCGACTCTGCATGGGGTGCAGTAGCCACAGCTTTCTTCAATAAAGAAGTGCATAAAGTAATTGACGATATCGAGAATATTACGTTGCGCCGAGAAAATCATGATAGCCCCTGCTGTAGGTAAATCCTCAAAACATAAGCGCCGGTTAAAGTCGATACGCGCAATCATTTCGCCACTGGCACCACCTACCTGGACAGCTTCTGCATCAATAGCACCAGCTAAGTCGAGTGCATCGGAGACGCTAATACCATGCTCAACTTCATAGATGCCAGGGCGCTCGCAGTCGCCGCAAATACTGAGCAGCTTGCTACCTTTGCTGTGCTCGGTGCCAAGAGACTGAAACCACTCAGCACCTTTGTCCAGAATATGAGGCACGTTGCAGAAGGTTTCGACGTTGTTCACCACTGTTGGATAACCCAAGTAGCCTTTCTGCGCAGGGAAAGGTGGTTTGTTTTTGGGTTCTCCGCGTTGTCCTTCGCATGAGCTGATCAGAGAGCTTTCTTCGCCGCAAATATAGGCACCTGCACCAAGTTGGATGCGGATATCGAAGGAAAAGCGTGTTCCGGTTGACTCGTCAATAAGCATGTCTTGGCCGAGCAGGGCTTCTCGACGTCGTTCTTCCAATACGCTATTTAGGTAGGGCAGCAGGTAACGATATTCAGCGCGCAAATAGAGAATGCCATGCTCACTACCAATTGCGTAGGCGGCGATAGTCATACCCTCTATTAAGAGGTGAGCGCGCTCTGTTAGCAATACTCTATCTTTAAAGGTGCCGGGCTCGCCTTCGTCGGCATTACAAATGACATAACGTTTTTCAGCCGGTGTTTGGGCTGCAAATTGCCATTT
Source organism: Oleiphilus sp. HI0123 (assembly GCF_001635315.1). Lineage (NCBI taxonomy): Bacteria > Pseudomonadati > Pseudomonadota > Gammaproteobacteria > Oceanospirillales > Oleiphilaceae > Oleiphilus > Oleiphilus sp. HI0123. Next base: position 4,909 of record NZ_LWGE01001453.1, on the reverse strand, counting down.
GCGCGCGATTTGAAAACCCGCGCCGCCGCGACCTCTTAGATCGGAGCGGAGTAACTCATCAATAATCTCGTCGGGGTTTTTTGAGAGGCATTTAGCCAAAGCTTGCGCTAAAGGAGGCTCACTTAGTAATACCGGGCCAGATTGCTGAATATTGTTATTTACCATGCTCCGTACTAGTGAGTGGCTGTTATTTCCATCGCCTGTTTTACCGCCGAATACCGATAAACACGTGTCATGAATTCGGGTGGATAGTGCTCTCCAGTTATCGGATTCAGATGCTTTGAGTGTACGTTTTAGTGCGTTAACTAAACGTTTCACTTTGCTTGGTGTTAACGAGGTGACGACGTGCTCGTTAATCAGGGCGGCAGGGGCTTGGTCACTCATGCCTATGCAGGGCGTGAGGTGGAGTGAAAACTTCCCATCCAGAGTCGTGTTGCCAACAGGGATCCCTAATGCCAACTCAAAGGCCTGCAGAATTTCCGCGCTCCCCTTATGCTGGTCGATTATATCTTCACTCAGGTGAATGATGATTTTTCCTTGAGGGCTAGTTTTGAAAAAACTATAGAAACTCGCGACCCCTTCAACAACGACTCGGTGACTGTTGGTTTTTTCTGCGACTAACTTCATTGAGTCGCCACTGATCCAACCTAAGGTGTTTTGTATCGCCCAAAGGATATCAATCATTCGCTTGGGATTGTTATCAAAGCCTTGGCAGATTTCAGAAATACGAAGCTGGTTTTCCATAAGCAGACTACTGAGTTGTTATTTTCTTGGTACAGCCATGAAGTTAAATAGTGTAGTTCTTATTAAGTATTCCTTGCTAGCCTTGCTGAGTAAATAGCTGATCTTGATCCAGGTTAATTCTTCGGAAAAAAGCTATGAAGAAAGTTTTGTATGTTATGTCGAGATTTATCAGCGGGAATGATAAGCTGATCAAAAAATAACATCTTTTTAGCGAAATGAGCGATGGTTACTTTCAAAAACTTTGGTTGCTCGATACGATATGTTCATATAGCAACATTTATGAGTATTTTAGGGCAAGGTAAGAAAGCCTTTTTTCACTGACTCAAAATATTCATTGATAATAAAAACAAAATGAAAGGTTAACTATGGGCGCTTTAAATATAGCCAAAATCGGGCACCGAAACTTACGTACTGAATATCAGACTTCGGGTGAGGTCTTTATCCCTATCGCGCGTGTTAAGCCGCTAGTTAAAATCCTCATGATGAATAAGGTAGATCTGAGGTCCTTGTTAAAAGATACAGGGCTTCAGTTTCAGGATTTATCCGAGACTGATCAGACGATAAATTTTCTTCAGTACAAGCAGCTGATTATTAATGCGAGGCGTTTGCTTCCTCATCATCCTTTTGCACTTTACTTGGGAGAGCAGAGTTTTCTGCATCATGATGGACTACTCGCGGCTCGAATTATGAGTAGTGAGAATGTTCAGCAAGCGATGGAACTTCTGACCAAGTATCAACCTTTATTTACACAGATACTGGGTTTCAAGTTTGAAATGCAAAAATCTGGATTGGGAGTGTTAACCCTGACGCCTAAACAAGACTTGGGTGACGCGCTACCTTATTTTATGGAATTCACCTGCTCTGTAATTTACTCCTTAGGGCGCTTTTTTATGGGGGGCGTTGAGCTGGATGACCATGATAAAGCGGGCCAGATACACTTTTCCTTCGATCAACCGAAGGTAATTGAGGCTTACGACGAGTTCTTTTCGGTGCCGGTATTTTTTAATCAGGATCAGAATCGAATTGTTTTGTCTGAAGCCTTGCTTAAGCAGCCTCTGGTTTTCTACAACAAAGATTCGGCCCAGTTAAATGAACAATGTTGTCAGGAGCGTTTGAGTGAAGTTTGCCCTGATAATACGGTTTTAGATCGCGTGAAATTCATTATTCGTAGAGATATTTTCCAAGAATTGTCTCTTGATACCTTAGCCTCTGAGCTTTGTATGTCTCCGCGTACCTTACGGCGTCATCTTCAGTCTCATGAAACATCATATAAAGAGCTATTAGAAGAGGAACGTAAGCGCGTTGCACTGGCTCATATTCGAAAACAGGATATATCCATTGAAACTTTGGCTGAAAGCTTGGGTTATAGTGATGCATCAAGTTTCAGCCGAGCTTTTAAACGCTGGTACGGTCTATCGCCGAAGAACTTTAAACCGAATTAGAATGCGTAGTCTTTTATTGCTCTTTGCTTGGTTCGCAACGGCTAGATGGTGGTTTGTAAACGGAGCCTTCCAAGGCTTGTTAGCAATTTAGCACGCCCTTGATTTATGAGGGGGCTCTGCCTAGCTTTTTTAAACTCGGCTTACTATAACTGCGGACACTTGACCTGACTCATTTACCTAGCCTGCGCTCTGTGTAATGGTTTCCTTAAACAATAAGAGGAGGCTATATGACCAAGCAATCCGTTTCCATTGCCATCGCTGGCTACGGCGGTACGGGTGTTATCACAACCGGACAGTTACTGCTCAAGGCTTGCGCCAAAGCAGGCTACTTCGGTTTGGCGCAACGCTCTTTCGGGCCGCAAATAAGGGGAGGGGAGTCTTTAAGCCTTCTTCGTTTTTCAAATCATCCTGTTCAATCCCCTGATGACTATTTCGACTTACTCGTCTTGCTTGATACTGACCATGTCACGCGTTTTAGTGCTGAAGTGCCATTGAACGAAAACAGTGTCGTTATCATAGGGAAAGATCAGGCTAAGACTCCAGAGTTTGTTAAAGACTCTGGTGCTCGCGTCGTCGAGCTTCCATTGGATACACTCGCAAGTGAGACCGCTGATGGCGGAGAGAATATTGTCGCTGCGGGCCTGTTAGCCAAATTCTTAGGTTTGGAGCAAGGCACGATACAGAAGGTATTGAGAGAGCACTTTGCCAAGAAAGAGGAGTTGCTGTCGCAGGCTGAAGACTGGTTAATTGCGGGTTGGAACCTGGCTGACCAATACCAGGAAGTGGCGCAAGTTCAATTGGCAGATAAGAGTGAAAAATCTCCTCAATGGTTGGTAAATGGTAGTGAGTCTTGTGGTCTCGGTGCGCTAAAGGCAGGTACGCGCTTTGTTGCAGCTTACCCCATTACACCAGCCTCGGGAATTCTTGAGTGGCTCGCGCCAAATTTGGAAAAGTTGGGCGGTAGTTTGGTTCAGGCTGAAGATGAGCTGGCTTCTATCAATATGATTATCGGATCGTCTTTTGGCGGTGTTTCGTCGCTTACCGCTACCTCTGGCCCTGGTTTAGCATTGATGGCTGAGTCTATAGGTTTGGCCGTTGCCAGTGAAACTCCTCTGGTAATTGTGAATGTGATGCGAGGAGGCCCTTCAACGGGTATTCCCACCAAATCAGAGCAGTCTGATCTAAATATGGCGCTACATGGTTTGCATGGCGATGCGCCGCATGTGGTGACTGCCATGTTATCGATTGCAGACAGTGCCTTTACCACGGGTTGGTCAGTGTGGTTGGCAGAACACCTGCAGGTGCCAGTGATTACCTTGTCTGACCAATCAATGGCCCAGTCAGATGCAAGCCTTCTGGAGCCGCAGCTTTGGCAAGAAAAGGGTGAACGCTTGATCGCAGCGCATTCAGATACGCCTTATCATCGTTACGCACTAACTGATAGCGGTATCTCACCTATGTCGATTCCTGGTGAAGAAGACATGATGTATACCGCAGACGGTTTGGAGCATAACCAACATGGCACGCCTTCTGCTGCCACAGAAATGCATCGCGAGCAGCTGCAGAAACGCGCCGAGAAGCTTCGTCAGTTTGACTACTCTGAATATTGGGCTGAGGTGTCAGGGCAGGGTGAAAGCGCCATAGTTTGTTGGGGGTCGGTCTCATCGGTAGCTAAAGAAGCGGCTGAAAGAATGACCGAGCAAGGTGAGGCATGCCGAGTCATTGCTTTACGTTTGATCGCGCCACTACAAACCGAGGCGCTGTTGCGCGAGCTAGAGGGTGCAGAAAGAGTACTTGTTGTCGAGCAGAGTCATGGTGCCCAGTTTATGGCTTGGTTAAGGGCGCATGTAGACTTTCCTTGTGCTCACCAAAGCTTGGCTATTCCGGGCCCTTTACCTATCCGGCCGAAGCATATTATCGGTGCCTTTAATCAATGGGAACAGAACGCTCTGGAGGTAGAACATGTCGCCAACTGCTGAGAATAAAAACATAGCAACAAGAAAAGCGAAGGATTATAAGTCTACGGTCAGCCCAATTTGGTGTGCCGGTTGTGGGCACTATTCAGTGTTAGCTGCTTTAACCCGTGCTTTGGCAAAACTCAACCTTGACCCGGAGAATGTTGCTATCATTTCGGGTATTGGCTGCTCGTCTCGTTTGCCTGCCTACACACATTTATTCGGTTTTCATGGTGTTCACGGTCGGGCGCTGCCCGTGGCGGGTGGTTTGAAGGTGGCACGTCCGGATTTGACTGTCATCGCGGTGGGAGGCGATGGTGATGGTTTTTCTATTGGTGGCAATCACTTTTTGCATGCCTGTCGACGGAATATCAATTTCACCTATATCGCCATGGATAATGAAGTCTACGGTATGACTAAAGGGCAGGCTTCACCTACGACGCCTTCGGATTGGGATCACAGTAAACTAACCCCTCATGGCACGGGTGTTCCTGCACTGCAGCCAGCGAGCCTTGCACTGGGTGCCGGGGCCGGATTTATCGCGCGTGGTTATTATGGTGATCCGAAGCAGCTAACGGATTTAATCGTTAAGGCTATTGAGCATGAAGGTTTCTCCTTCGTGCAGGCATTGAGCCAGTGTGTCACCTTTGTACCTGAGCAAAAGCATTGGAAGGAAATGGTCCATGAGTTTGGTCAGGAGCACACTCACGACCCAATTCAGACCGCGGCTGAAATTCAGAGGGATGATGGCTTCGGGCTTGGTATGAT
>NZ_LWGE01001452.1:0-561 GCF_001635315.1 Oleiphilus sp. HI0123 | reverse complement strand
CATATGCAGAAACAAAAAGGAGAAGAAATGAAGAGGATGTTTTTGGGATTCGGAATCCTAGCAATTTTGTCTGGTTGTGCTTCCAATCCACTTGAAAATCCAACTGCTCAATCTTGTGCAGAATATTACAAGGCCGGAGATAAACAAACCGCAGAGGCTGTATGCGGTAAAATTTCAAGCCGGGGTAATTCTGATGGCTATTATTACCTATCAAAGATTGAACACGATAAGGGCAATGAATTAAAAAGCTTGGGGCTACTTTATAATGCTCGCAGAGCCTATAGTTCCGAATACAAAAAGGCCGAAAATGAGCATCTAGAAAGAGCTCTCTCTGAAAAGAAAAATAAAAATTATGGTCAGGCAAAAGAGATTTTTGAGCTACTGGCCAGTCATAATAATGTCAGATCACAGAGAGAGCTAGGAAATATCTATTATTACGGGCTAGGTGTGGCCGCTAGTACAGATAAAGCCGTATTTTGGTTTAGAAAAGCCTCAACAGCCGGTGATCAATATAGCAAAAATTCTTTAAACACAATCTTTGCTGATGATTATAAAAAAGGC
>NZ_LWGE01001451.1:0-3421 GCF_001635315.1 Oleiphilus sp. HI0123 | reverse complement strand
GTACAAAACGAGACGCCTGTTGATATACCCGCTTACCTACACGTCAACTATAGCCAGCTAGATAATATACAGTTGTTTCACAGCATTCCAGGTTCACCTTCTCATTCGGTGACTCTAAAAAAACTTGTCGAAACCGGAGACCGATTCAATTTTGCACAAAGACCCATCGAGTTTCCTACTTTTGTTTTACCACTTGAGCTCTCTGCCGGGCAGCCTCAAGAGTACTTTGTGAAGGTGAGCAGTGAAGGCTCTCTTCAGGTTCCTTTGCAACTATGGGAGCAAGAGAGTTTTCTACTACAAGCGAATAACTCACTATTTCTCTACGGCTGCTTTTTAAGTGCGCTTTTGATTATGAGTGCCTATAACCTGTGCCTGTTTCTAATCATCCGCGACAAAACCTACTTGCTCTACAGCTTTTTCATCCTTTGTATGGCTGGGATGCATAGTTCACTAGATGGCTTTGCCTATCAATGGTTCTGGCCTAGTGCGCCCAGCTGGCATCAAATATCTGCAATTACCTTTATCTCTTTTGGCTTACTATCTACGATGCTCTTCACCCGGACAATACTCCCCATACCAGAGAAAAGTATCCTCTACCGTGGTATCAAGTTGCTTACTTTTTTGACTGTTGTCTCTGCTATCACCAGCCTATTTCTACCCTATCGCCAGGCAGCCATCCTTAATGGTGGCATGACTGTCATAGTGATGAGCAGCGTCACCTTTATCTGCTTGGCAATGCTTCGGTTTAGCCCGCGTATTGCACGCTTCTTCTGCATCGCATGGGGCGCTTACTTTTTGGGTATCGTACTAAAGTCTTCAAGCAAAATGGGCTATTTGCCCTCCTCTACCTTTACCGAATACGCTGGAAATATTGGCGGTGTCGTGGGCATTGTTATTATATCAATGGCATTGGCTGACCGAATCAATAGCGAAAGGCGAGCACGAGAGCAAGCACAATCCCAATCTATTGGTAACCTCAAACGCTTTGAAAACCTCTACCAAAATTCACTTGAGGGAATATTCAGCTACGACAAAAAAGGGACCTTGTTGTCAGCAAACCCAGCCTTTTTGTCACTGATAGGTTTAGAGGATATTCCGTCGTTTAGCGGAAAAACTAAAGACTTAAACGGTTATTACCTTTCAGAAAAAGAGTTCACTGAGTTTTTCAAAGCGGTTAAGAAGTCAGGCCAAGTTGTCGACTACGAAGCTCAGCTCAGCAACTCCCTAGGTGACTCCATGTGGGTGAATATTTCTGCCCGTTATGTGAACGAGCAGGGAAACGAGGAACTGGAAGGAACTCTAATCAATATTAATGAACGAAAAGCCTTTGAACAGCAGCTAAAACATTTGGCTGAGCACGACTCTTTAACAGGCTTTTATAACCGTAGAACCTTTGAGAGTTCAGCAAAAGAGTTATTGCTTAAAGTTCAAGCAGGTGAAGATTCGGCCTGCTTACTATATATGGATCTAGACCAGTTTAAGATTGTGAATGACCTCTGTGGCCACACTGCAGGCGACATCTTGCTAAAAAATATTAGCCAGAAGCTGCTTCAAGAAGTAAAAGCGCTCGGGCCTCAGCAGGTCATCGCTCGACTGGGGGGCGATGAATTCGGCATTCTCGTTAGCCAAACAAGTCTTCCCAAAGCAAGGCTTATTGCCGAAAGTCTCAGAGAAGCCGTCGAGAAATTTTTATTTATCTGGGAAGGTAAGCGTTACAGCATTGGCGTCAGTATCGGCTTGGTTGAAATATACCCTTATCACCAGAATGTAGAACAACTACTAGCCATGGCGGATGCTGCTTGCTATATGGCCAAAGACCAAGGGCGTAATCGTGTTCATGTATTCATTGAGTCTGATAAAGACCTACAGTTCCGACAGCTCGAAATGCAATGGGTCACAACAATTAAAGAAGCACTAACGAATGATCAGTTCTTTTTAGTCTTTCAACACATTGCGCCCAACCAAGGTCAAGAGCAAAACTTTCATTACGAAATCCTGCTTCGCCTGATCAATAGCAACGGCAACCTTTGTTCTCCAGGCCAGTTCTTGCCCGCGGCAGAACGCTATAACCTCATGCCTAATATAGATCGCTGGGTCATCAAGAATTACTTCGCTTGGTTAGGTAAACACCCCGAGCACTTGGAAAAGCTCGGCTGTGCCAGTATTAACCTCAGTCCACAGAGCATTGGTCAAAAAGAATTCTCAGCTTTTCTGGTTAATCTCTTTGAAGAGAATAAGGTGCCGCCCCATAAAGTCTGCTTTGAGATCACCGAAAGCATGGCGATCACGCATCTAGATAATACCCAGAATTTCATCGATAAATTCAGGGCGCTCGGCTGTCGCTTTGCACTCGACGATTTTGGCACAGGCTTTTCATCCTATGCCTATCTAAAGGACCTTAATATTGACTACCTAAAAATCGATGGCGTATTTGTTAAAAACTTATGCGATGATGCCGTAAATACCGCAATGATCAAATCAATTGCCGACGTCGCAAGTGCTATAGGCATAGAAACGATTGCAGAGTTTGTTGAAACAGCAGAGATTCAAGATAAGCTGACCGAAATAGGCATCACTTACTCTCAAGGCTATCATATTCATAAGCCAGTAAAGCTTGATTCCCTTGCGCTTGAAGAGAGTAGAGCCCAACCTAACAGCCATGAAGAAGGTAATAGCTAGTCAATATGAGTACCTTATATATTACGGGCGCAGGTGTTAGCGCAGAAAGTGGCATTCCAACGTTTAGAGGTGAGGATGGCTTTTGGACCATTGGCAGTAAGAACTATACCCCGATGGAAATGGCTACGCGCCGAATGTACACCGAAAACCCGGTAGAATTTCTATCTTGGTACTATCATCGTTTTGCAACGTATCGCCATCACGGGCCAAATGAAGTCCACCATTGGCTCGCAGATAAAAACCTGATCACCCAAAATATTGATGGTCTTGATGGTAAGGCCGGCAACAAAGATTATATCGCAATTCATGGGCGCTTAGATCAAATGACGCGTTTTCATGAGCAAGGCCCAACGGTTGAGACTTATCAAACGCCTTGGGAACAAGTGGATGAAGAGAATCTTGTCGACTCACTACTTTCCCTGTTTAAAATTAGTAAGCACACACTTACACCAGAGCTAGACGTTTCACAAAAGCCTTACGTTTTGCTCTTCGATGAGTTCTACACTGATCTTTACAGAATATCAGAGGCACAGGAACGAATGCGTTATGCCTCGAAGATGGTATTTATGGGCACCTCCTTTAGTGTCAATATTACTCAAATGGCCCTGGAAACGGCTGTTCATAACGATATCCCGATAGAAATCGTAGACCCGAAGCCCGTGAAAATTCACTACCAAAATACAACTTATCATCAGGTAAAGGCGTCTGATTATATTAAGAGAGTGACTTAACGTGAGTCTAG
>NZ_LWGE01001450.1:0-1677 GCF_001635315.1 Oleiphilus sp. HI0123 | reverse complement strand
ATAAATTTTAGGGTTGGTCCTAATTCGATACAAGGTCAACACGCCAAGGTATAAACCCAAGTGAACCAGAAACTAAGAATTCGCGTATCTAAATATATATACTTAATAACTTCGATTTCAGCGCATCCTTAATTCGATTGAAGGGAGAAATATTTATATGAAGCATCTAGCAAAAATTACGATCATTGGTTTGCTATGCTTGGCGAATACATCATTAAGTTACGCAAGCTGTGACCCCTTGCTAAACTATGAATCCAAGCGTCTTCACTCTTCAAAATCTATTGACTTCTGTCAGGCTTTTGAAGGGAAAACCTTGCTTATCGTTAATACAGCAAGCCGATGCGGATTTACCCCTCAGCTATCTCAACTTGAAGCGCTTTATCAAAAATATAAAGATGAGGGTTTGGAAATTGTCGGTTTCCCTTCTAACTCCTTCAGGCAAGAATTAGCAACTGAAGCAGAAACAGCTAGCGTCTGCTTCAAAAACTTCGGCGTTAGTTTCACCATGCTAGCGCCGAGCTATGTAACAGGACCTCAACAAAACGACTTCTACAAAATGCTAAAACAACGGACTGAAAAATCACCAAATTGGAACTTCAACAAGTTCCTCATCTCTTCCGATTTATCAAGTATTTCCTTGTTCAGATCTCAGGTAACCCCCTTAGACAGTGTATTAGAGGAGGCTATCAAAAGATCTCTTAATTAATTTAGTAGCATCAGGGTTATTGTAATCGTTTGAGATATCCGCAGCACAGATATACATATACTTATAAACAAGAGCTAAGAGTAATTTGTCGACAAACCTGCGGCCCTCTTTTATTTTACTTAGTCAATCCACACCCACTACTGAATCTTGCCACCATGGTACCCACAGATTAGGGTATCAGATACGCGAACATTCGCATCAACACCCCTTAACCATTTTCCCTACACCAATCCTATCGGTTAGGGACTCAAACCTGCCACGTGCAGAAAACATGATTGGCGCCAAGAGTAGCAGAGAGTGCAGCCCAATAGTTCGCGCTATTCAAGGAACAAGCGCAGCTCGTTCCCAACTGTGGCCTATATGTCGATATAAAGTGCGCTCATGCAAGCCAGTTTCATGGCCTCGCCAGTACTCTAGATAATTCACAGACACCACCAGCCCAAGCGCATTATCTGTGAAAGGAACTGTATCAGGATTAGGGTACTTTTCTTTCAGCGCGTTAATACCCCGTTCTACCTCAAATGAGCCTTCCAGGGCAGCGCTCTGGTGCGCGACAGTATGATAAAAATGATCCAGCAACTTTGAAATATAAGGTTTATGCTGCCAGTGAGTTTCAAGAACCTCAGGACACATTAATGACAATTCACCCCGAACTCTAAATTGCTGTAGTAGCGAAGGATAGAAAAATAGCAGTTCTACCTTCGCCTCGTTTAAATGTAGTAGGTTCTTTTGGGCAAGTTTGTTCACAAACAGTACACAACTATCTGCATTGATTTCGCGTACGACCAAGGTGCGCATTCTTGGTTGAGACGCATCATTTTGCTCGAGTGTCGCGAGTGTGCAATATTTAGCACTGGGGTCCTGGTTTTGCTTGGCCTCTTGCCTAGCGTTCATCAACAAAGTCATAGGTTGATATTCAGTCATAAACTCTTCGCCCTGTTAATCTACGTAACCACTGCCAATAGCACTAA
>NZ_LWGE01001449.1:0-4446 GCF_001635315.1 Oleiphilus sp. HI0123 | reverse complement strand
GGAGAGAAAACTATTCCCGCTCTCATTAACCCTAATATCTATCAGTATAATCAAGATCATGACTTGGGGCATGGCGCTCTAATAGGGACTTTGCCTGGCAACATCGCAGAGGTTATCGATATTGACATAAAGAGCCAATTTCATGGTGAGGTGAAAGTTAAAGATAGCTATGAACATGACGCACCGGTCAAGACCTACTTCTTTCCGAGCAGCCTTTCTTTCATCAACCCGACAGGCTCTTTTGGCGACATGAAGTTTATGTATGACGATACTTCTGAAGAACCATCAGAGAGCGAAGAACTCCTCGAAGAAGCACCTTAAAAAGGCCCAGTGGCGAATACTCTATTCGCCACTCAACAGCCTTGGAACACGAGTAGTAATACTACAAAATAACTCGTAGGCAATCGTACCAGCCAAAGATGCAAGCTCGTCCGCCTTAATATAATCCCCCCACAGCTCAACAGGACTGCCAAGACCACAAGAAGGAATATCCGTTATATCAATTGCCAACATATCCATCGATACCCGCCCTACAAGCGGGGCTCGAACAAAGGATTGTGACGCGGAATCAAAAACCGCTACCGGCGTTCCATCTGGTGCATGTCGGGGATAACCATCACCATAACCGCAAGCGACTGTTGCAATTCGTGATTCACGAGATGCTCGCCAGCGGCCGCCATAGCCAACACGCTCTCCGATAGAAAGCTCTCTAACAGCCATGATTGCAGACTTTAATTTCATCACCGGCTTTAAATCAAAATTCTGGTCTTGCTTCTCTGGTGACGGCATTGCGCCATATAAGATAATACCAGGTCGAACAATATCTTTATGGCTATGAGGATAATATAGAATACCACCGGAGTTAGCCGTGCTCAGTAAGAGCTCATCCGACTCAATATCTTGTATAACAGAATTAAAGCGCTGAAGCTGCTGATCTACCTGCTCCCCCCCTGGCAAATCACTTGCTGAGAAGTGCGTCATACAAGCATAGAGCGAGAGGTACTGATTTGACTCAATTCGCTTCAATGCAAGTGCAAAGTCCTCGCTATTCATACCCAGGCGATTCATTCCGGTATCAAGCTTTAAGCAAACTTTATACTCAGAAGCCTGAGTTTGATTTTCAAACAGCGCCAACTGCCATAAGCTATGGACCACCCAAATCACATTGCTTGTATCCTCGATACAGGCCTTAGCAAAAGGTCCTTCAAGTACCCATATTCGATTAGCGAGCTGAGCCTCACGCAATTGGCGCATTTCTTCGGGAATTGCCACTGCCAAGTCATGCTGGCCAGCAAGCCTTGCCATCTCGATCAGACCATGACCGTAGGCATTGGCTTTAAGCACCACCATTAAAGAAGTAGCCTTCGATATTTCTGCTGCACGCTTTATATTATGACGAAAAGCCTGCCCGTCTACTTCAAGATATAATGGACGACCGCCTGAAAAGCCCTCACCCTCAAGACACAAATTAACACCTTCTGCCCGCCTAAGCTTTTCGATCAAAACTCGTTTCCATAATCAGCGTGAGACAAATCATTAAATTTAGTATATTGCCCCTGGAATGATAATTTACATTTACCAATCGGCCCGTTACGCTGCTTACCAATGATTATCTCGGCCATACCTTTATCAGGGCTATCCTCGTTATAATAATCGTCACGGTAGATAAACATAATAACATCGGCATCCTGCTCGATTGCTCCTGACTCACGCAAGTCTGAGTTCATAGGGCGCTTATCCGGCCTAGACTCCAAGCCACGGTTTAACTGAGACAAGGCTACCACCGGACAGTTCATTTCCTTCGCCAAAGCTTTTAAAGATCGCGATATCTCAGAAATCTCTGCTGTTCTACCTTCCGTCATGCCAGGAACCTGCATCAGCTGAAGGTAGTCGATCATGATGAGACCTATATCCTGCTTAATTTCTCGCGCGACACGCCGAGTTCTAGATCGAACCTCCGTCGGGCTCAAACCTGCCGTATCATCAATAAAGAGGGGCTTGTCTTTGAGCATGCTCACCGCAGAGGTCAAGCGTGGCCAATCATCCTCTTCCAGCTTACCGGAACGTACTCTGGTTTGGTTAATCTGCCCTAATGAGGAGATAACACGCATTAGTATTGAGTCAGCCGGCATTTCCATACTAAATACTAATACAGGCTTCTCTGCTTTAATTAAGGCGGCCTCAACCAGGTTCATTGCAAAGGCCGTTTTCCCCATCGAAGGTCGAGCCGCAACGATAACCAGGTCCGAAGGCTGAAGACCGGAGGTCATCTCATCCAGGTCTCTAAAACCCGTCGTGACACCGGTAATACCACCCGAGGCATTAAACAGCTCATCAATACGTTCTAGCGTCTTGGTTAGGATAGGGTTTACTGATTGAGGCCCTTCACTGTCTTTCCCACCACTATTCTCAGCGATCTGGAAAACCTTCCTTTCAGCCTCATCTAGAAGCTCTGAGGTTGTCCGCCCCTGGGGGTTAAAAGCACTGTCTGTAATTTCTCCCGAGGCACTTATTAATCGTCTAAGTACTGCTCGCTCATGAACGATTTCTGCATAGGCCCTAACGTTAGAAGCGCTTGGCGTGCGCTCGACGAGCTGCCCCAGATAAACCATACCGCCAGCATTTTCGAGCTCGCCCATTTGTTCAAGCTCTTCAGCAACCGTCACTACATCTAGAGCATTACCACCCGTCGCTAACTTAGCAATTACTCGATAAACCAAACGATGATCTTGACGATAGAAATCCTCTTCCAGGACTTTGTCACCGACTACATCCCACTTACTGTTGTCCAGCATCAAGCCACCCAGTATTGACTGTTCCGCTTCGATTGAGTGGGGAGGTATTTTTAGTTTCTGTGTATCCTGATCAAGTACTGACAAGACTCTCACCTCTGATAGATCATAAAAGTGCAATGCTTAGTTTTGTAGAGCATAAATGAATACGGCCCGAAATATAATATATATTCGGGCCGTATCAGAGAGTAATTTATATTTTCAAATCACTCTACCATGGCAACGTTTCTTACCATGTTTAGTCAAAGCTATCTGACTACTTATTTCAGAAGCTTATTCCGCAACAATGATCAATTTAATGATCGCTGTTACTTCACTGTGCAATTGAATCGCAACATCAAACTCACCAACGTTACGAATCGCACCTTCAGGAAGACGAACTTCTGATTTAGCAACTTCAACGCCAGCAGCCGTTACTGCATCCGCAACATCGCGAACACCAATTGAACCGAATAACTTACCTTCGTCACCCGCTTTGGAAACGATAGTTACTTCTTTCTCATTCAATTGCTCAGCACGCGCTTCAGCAGCAGCAAGCTTCTCAGCAGCAGCTTTTTCAAGCTCAGCACGACGTGCTTCAAACTCAGCAACATTTGCTTCATTTGCCGCTACAGCTTTACCGTATGGTAATAGGAAATTGCGACCGTAACCTGCCTTAACAGTTACCTTGTCACCCAAACCACCTAATTTTCCAACTTTCTCGAGTAGAATAACTTCCATCTCGTGATCCTCTATTTTCTAGATTTCTCAAATTAGTTTCATGTAACTAATCAGCGTTTCATGCTTTTACTATTCTGGCGCCTGCATTCTAGCTCTAAAGTCGACCAAACTATCTAGTAAGGCTAACAAAGCTATCAGCATCAATACAGTTGGAAACAGCAATATGGCCGAGAAATAAATGCCAATTAACCACTGCCCGCCAAGCTTTCGCTTCGCTATCACGGCATGCACCAAGGCAAAACCGCAAACCATAATCGGAACCACAGCGACTGCGATAACCAAGGCAGGACTCACGCCCAGCACAGGTAAGATCACAATCAACAAAACCAGGCCCATCACCATACGCGCAGTTAAGCGTATCTGGTGAAACTCCTCTCGCCAACCACCCGGGTTATACAAGCTTGCCTGCCAGGATCGCGCTAAAAACAGCGATATAACAGCCATCCCGAAAAAGGATGAAGCAAAGCTTGCTACCAGTAGCAATTTGAAACCTTCTTGTAAATTAGCATCGTATTCTTGCTGCGACTCTTCTGCGAGCTGCTTAAAGAACTCTTCAGCCAACCCCATTAGGGTTTCAATCAACTCTGGCATAAGATAAGGAGCAACAATGCCTGTAAGCAGGCTAATTACTCCTCCGGCAGCCAGAGTGGCTTGCCAGGAGACGGTTGATCTTAATATCGCTGCCATAAGCAGAACCGATATTAGAACCACCAGCGCTCCGGGATCTTGCATTCCAGACCACCATGCCAAAGCAGGAATAGTTGCCCAGATAAAAACATTAAGACCCTGACTCAAGCCCTTTCGCAAGGTAACCAACCCAACAATCGCCGCGCCGAACCAAAACATCATTGGTATCATTACGCTAACGCTTGCCAAAACTGCTGCTTGCCAAGGTCCTCGCATGGCTAACTTAGCTAAGTCATGCATCAGGATA
>NZ_LWGE01001448.1:0-2107 GCF_001635315.1 Oleiphilus sp. HI0123 | reverse complement strand
GTTCTCATGAAGGTGATCTCACTTTATCCGAGCTTAAGTTGATTTCTGAATGGTTGGACCTTGGGGCGCAATACTTTAACGACCCTTTTGCGGCACCAATTAACTAGTATTGATTACATAGAGATTTTCCTCGTGTGTAGAGAAGAGTTGAACGTTGCATGATTAAAAAAGGATATTTATGTCAGGCTTAACACGCTGCCAGTATTCTTGCTTGGTGGTCTTCATTTTGTCGCTGTTCTCATGGCCTGTTTTAGCCAGTGAGGCCGAAACTCGTGAAGACCATGCCGGGTCTACCGTATTTGCGCCTCAGCTTAAAGTGGTACTTCCTTTTGTGGAATGGCGCACAGGCCCCGCGCAAGGTTTCCCTGTATTCCATATCAGCGAAAAAGGGGAGTGGCTAGAAGTTTCAACTCGAAAGACGGAGTGGTTAAAAGTTCGTGATCGCAAAGGTAATGAAGGTTGGTTGAATATTGCTGATGTATTGCAGATGGAAGACGCTAATGGCGAAACTGTGAAGATCACAGAACCAGTCTTTGATGACTTCAATACACGTCGCTGGGAAGCAGGTTTGATGAGTGGTCAGTTTGACAAAGCAGCCCTTAATTCGGCTTATCTGGGCTATTGGATGACCAACAACATATCTCTTGAATTATGGGGGAGTCAGGTGCTGGGTGATTCGGCTGAGATAAAAGTCGCAAGCGTGAACTTGCTTCATCAGCCATTTCCTTCCTGGAAGTTCTCACCGTTTTTTACTTTAGGGGCGGGCATGGTATTTATCAGCCCCAAGGCGACCTTATCTGAAGAAGCAAAGCGGGACGAAGAATCTATTCATGCCGGTATAGGGGCACGATATTACTTGAGCGACCGTTATTTTGTTCGTATGGAAGTGAAGGACTATAAAATTTTTACTAACCGTGAAAGCAACGAAGAAGCGACAGAATGGAAAATTGGATTAAGCGTGTTCTTTTGAAGAAGCGCAAACAATGTATTTGGTTGATGGTTTTAACCCTGTCAGCGGTGGTGGGGAATGCTTGTGCTGAGCAACATAGCCCATTAATAGAGCCTGATGTAAAGCCGGTAGTGCTTGATGAGGCAATGATCGACTCAGAGAATTTTGAGCTCGGCGTATTTACCGGCGTGATGAACATTGAAGATTTCGAGTCTGCATTGGTTTACGGCACTCGTCTGGCGTTTCATTTAAGTGGAAACCTGATGTTTGAAACGCATATCGGGATGAGTGAAGCAGGGCAAAGCAGCTTTGAGACCCTTGGTGCTGTAGAGGTGTTATCGAGTGATGACCGTGATTACCTTTACTATAACTTTGGGGTGGCATTTAAGCTTCCTGGCGAAAGCTATTTTGGCCGAGATTATGCCTTTAACAATAACGTTTACGTATCTGCAGCTGTTGGTGCAACAGACTTTGCCGGAGAAACCCGTTTAACGGGGGTAGTCGGATTGGGGTACCAATTACTACTGACTGATTTTGTCTCTTTACACTTTACAGCGAAAGAGCACTTTTACGAAATAGATGTCGTAGGGCCTGAGAAAATCAGTTTTAACTCAGAGCTGGGAATGGGTGTGTCCCTGTTCTTCTAAGCATGCTTGGAAGGGTTTAAAAAATGAAAGTATTTACTGAAAAGAATTGAGGGAATCAAGATGCGAATGACCATAGCCAAGTCTCTAGTGACAGCCGCTTTGTTGAGTTTATCTGGCCTATCGAGTGCTGAGCAACTGAGTGGCGCGGCACCCGACTTTACGCTCAAAAGTAATCAAGGCAGCAATATCCGGCTTGAAGAGTTAAAAGGAGAAGTCGTGATGCTGAACTTCTGGGCTTCATGGTGTGGGCCATGTCGTCAGGAAATGCCCTTGATGAATGATATTTTTGCCAAATATGAAGACTTGGGTTTTACCATTTTAGCGGTCAATGTGGATGAAGATTCAGCTGATGCAGATCGCTTTTTGAAAGCTCTGCCGGTTGATTTTCCTGTGGTCTATGACTCGACAAGCAAGGTAAGTGAGATGTACGAGGTGGATGCGATGCCGACAACTGTGATGATTGATCGCGATGGCAACAAGCGCTTTTTACATCGCGGATATAAGCCCGGCT
>NZ_LWGE01001447.1:0-1991 GCF_001635315.1 Oleiphilus sp. HI0123 | reverse complement strand
CTTGTAGATGAGTAAGATTCGAATCGCCTTCATGCCACCGCCGGTTGAGCCTGCACAGCCGCCAACAAAGGCAACAACGAATAAGAGGAAGGGCAGTACGAATGGCCAGGCTGTGAAGTCTGCTGTAGCAAAGCCAGTGGTTGTTGCGATGGAAACAACTTCAAAGGCGCCTCGAATCATAGAGTCAGAGAAGCTATAAGTATCGGTGAAGTAAAGCGTTGCGATCGTAATAATGGTTACGATCAACATGAGCGATGCGTAAAAGCGGAACTCGGGGTCCATAAAGTACGTTCGCCAGCTATTGCTTCGCCATGCAGTGAAATGCAGCGCGAAATTAACCCCGGCGATAAACATAAAGAAGATGGCGATTAGTTCAATTACGCTATTATCGAAATAGCCAATACTGGCATCATGGGTTGAATAGCCGCCGATGGCGATGGTCGAAAAACTATGGCCTATGGCGTCAAACAGGGTCATTCCAGCGGCCCAGTAAGATAGCGCGCAAGCGACTGTTAGCCCGAGGTATATATACCAAAGAGCTTTGGCGGTTTCGGTGATTCGAGGCGTTAATTTACTGTCTTTTACCGGGCCGGGAGTCTCTGCTCGGTATAGCTGCATACCACCAATGCCTAGCATTGGAAGAATGGCGACAGCCAGTACGATCAAGCCCATGCCGCCAAGCCATTGCAATTGTTGTCGGTACCACAAGATAGATTTGGGCAGGTCATCTATCCCGGTAATGACGGTCGCGCCAGTGGTGGTTAGCCCCGATAGGGACTCAAAGTAAGCATCAACGAAGCGTAAATCAGGGGAGTCAGATAAATATAAGGGCACTGAACCACTCAGGCTGAGCACCAGCCAGAAGAGAACCGTTACGATAAAACCATCTCGTACACGAAGCTCCTTTTTATGGTTTCGAACAGGCAGCCAGATGATTAGCCCTAAGCCTAGCGTAATAACAAAAGCATCGAGGAAGGCATGGAGCTGATTATCGTTATAGATGAGCGAAACAATGATCGGCGGGAGCATGGTCAGGCTAAAAATCATCAGCAGGATGCCTAGAATTCGGCTGACTGTAGACAAATGCATCCGGTTGTATCTCCCAAAAAACTACTAAAACAGGGTTAGAAAAAAGCGAGTCCGACTTGGAACAGCTTCTCGACTTCGCGAACTCTTTTCTTATCGACCAGGAAGAGGATAACGTGATCGTCTTGCTCGATGCGGATATGGTCGTGAGCGATTAATACTTCCTGGTGACGGACAATTGCGCCGATGGTGGTACCGGTTGGTAAAGGTATCTCATCGACTCGTTTACCGACAACCTTTGAGGAGCGCTCGTCGCCATGTGCTACGGCTTCGATCGCCTCAGCTGCTCCTCGTCGTAAGGCGTGAACATTAACGACATCTCCTTTTCGGATATGGGTTAGCAGGCTGCCAATGGTGGTTTGTTGAGGCGATATGGCAATGTCGATTTCACCGCCTTGGATCAGATCGACATAATCAGGGTTGCTGATCAAGGCCATCACCTTGCGAGCACCAATGCGCTTGGCAAGCATCGAGGCCATGATGTTTGCTTCATCATCATTGGTCACGGCGATGAAAACATCAGTATCTTCGATGTTCTCTTCCAATAGCATGTCTTTATTGGCGGCATTACCATGCAGAACAATGGCCTTTTCGAGTTGCTCGGAAAGTGCCACGCAACGCTCGTGATGGTTTTCAATGATTTTTACTTGATAACGACGTTCCAGGTACTTGGCTAAGCGAAAACCAATGTTACCGCCACCAGCGATAATAATTCGCTTGTACTTATTTTCCAAAGGCTGCAGTTCGCTCATTACCGCGCGAATATGGTCGGTCGCGGCAATAAAGAAAACCTCATCATCTTCTTCAATCACCGTGTTACCAGAAGGAATGATTGGTTGGCCTTTTCTGAAAATTGCTGCCACTCGGGTGTCGATAGTGGGCATGTGCTGTCGGATCAAGGATAA
>NZ_LWGE01001446.1:0-1000 GCF_001635315.1 Oleiphilus sp. HI0123 | reverse complement strand
TAGTGCTTGTCCGCATATATGCCCTAGAATAGTTTTACTATTGAGACTTATCTATTCTTTGAGCGGAAACAAGCTGCTATCGCAGCATTCTTACAAAGTACATTATTTGGAATAATTAATATGACAGCAGGGGTGATTTTAACGGGTGGTGGTGCACGAGGCGCTTACCAGGCCGGTGTTCTTAAGGCAATTGCAGAACAGTTTCCTGGCTTTGACTATCCCTTTCCTGTCATTTGCGGCAGTTCCGCAGGAGCTTTAAACGCCGTGGGGCTAGGAGGAGGGGGTAAGATCTTCAGGCATAGTGTCGACAGTCTCGAAGATCTTTGGTTAAACCTTAGCTCTGATAAGGTATACAAATCCGACTATTGGAATCTTGCAAAAAACCTAGGCCAGTTTGTTAGAGGTTTCGTCAGCGGAGATGGCATTGATGTGCCAGGCTCCATGTTCAATAACGCCCCCTTAAGAGAGCTATTAAAAAAAGAAGCTGATTTCGGACAACTCACAACCAACATCAAGAAGCACGACATACAGGCAGTTAGTGTGACAAGTTGTGGTTATCGAAGCGGCCAAAGTGTTAGTTTTTTCCAAGGTGAAGACCACCTTACTGGTTGGCAATCAGGGAATAGGGTGGGCGTTAAAACAAAACTAACGCTTGATCACCTCATGGCTTCTTCTGCTATCCCGACCATATTTCCACCAGTCAAGATACATAGAGAGTACTTTGGCGATGGTGTTGCTCGTAATATGGCACCGCTTAGCCCTGCAGTTCACCTTGGTGCGAATCGAATTTTGGTTATTGGTGTTAGCGCGAACCTCACCAATCGTCATATTCGCAAGGAAAGTAAAAAAGAGCCAAAGCGACCCTCTATCTTAGAGCATGTTATAAACGGAATGTTTATTGATGTTGTAGAAAAGGACGTTGAAAAGGTCGCTGTCATCAACAGCCTTTTAAAAAGAGTTGAGGACCCAGAAGCAGTCGCCAACGATTTGGGATTAAGGT
>NZ_LWGE01001445.1:0-4480 GCF_001635315.1 Oleiphilus sp. HI0123 | reverse complement strand
TTGTGGCTATCGGGCATAAAAAAAGCGGAGGTGGAAGAAACCTCCGCTAGCAGTAAAAATTAACCTAAGAGACTAGAATTTAGCTGCGAGCTGCACCCAAATTTTCGTAGTATCCTCGCCCGAGTCTCCTTTACTGTAATCGGCAAGCTTGATTAGCCCTGTGTAGTTATCAGAAAACTTCTTGGCAACTAGAATGTCAATTTCACTACCTAAATCTGCACTACCTTCATCGGCGTCAAACTGGTGGTAGATTACCGCGATCTTAGGACCGTAGTTTTTGGTTGAAATGCTAAGCGAGGTGTCTACTAAGCCGTCAGTTCCTTTTTCAGCAGCAAACTTGTCAGCCCAACCGTTGAACTTATGCTTGGTTGCAAGAGGTGTCTTAAACATGGCATTACCGTCATCTGAGCCAAGAGTTTCGTAACCCAGCTTAGCGGTAAAGCCTGAAACATTTACACCTGCTTCAAGGTTAAGATAATTCGTTTCATGCTCATTATCATCGTCAGTAGTTTGTTGGGCAAATTCAGCGGTATAAAGGACAGTAAGGTCGTCACTTGCTTTCACTTTACCGTTTGCTCGGATACCGAAAGTGTCATGAATATCTTTCAGGTCCAAGAAGTAAGCGCTTAAGCCCAAGCCGTCAATACTCTTGTTGTTTACGTAGTAAACTTGATGGTCGTTGCCGTCGATATCGCCTCCGGTAAAGGTGTTTACGTTATAAACATTAGAGAATATCAATGTTGTGTCTGGTAGTGCTGTGTTAACTAGGGTAAAAGCATCATAAGTTTGTTCGTTTTGTCTCCAGCCCACGCCGCCTAGCATACGCTGGCCATCTAGGTTGATGCGCTGGCGACCGTAGCGAACGAGCGTATCAGCTGGCGCAGCAAAATCGATATATGCCTGGTTAATTTCAGTATACGTAGCATCGAGCACTACTGCTTCTTCATCTGGATCAGCTCCACTGTCGCTGTAGTTGTCTTCACCGACAACACTGTTGTTATCCATTTCTAGCGTAGTGGATACGCCATTGTATGAAAGCGTCTTGTAGGTTAAACGTGTTTTCACTGTGGATGCTAAAGCTTCACGGTTGGTGAAATCATCTACATATTCAAAACGATAACGTAGCGCAAGGGATGCATCGCCGCCCGCAATCGCGGCAGTAATTGAGTCTGCCTCTTCTGCTGCAAACGTTGGAGCTGCTGCAGAGAGTCCGAGAGCGATCATCGAGATTGATAGACTTAAAGCGTTCTTCATAAGCGATATCCTAATTGATATAAGTTCTAAAAGACTCCTTGCTCTTGTGTCTTAAATTTGCAAGGGATGTGACCTATTTAACGCTTTTGGTTTTGGGGGGGCAATCGGATAAAGGGAGTAAGGGGCTATACCTCCTGATGGGTAAGTCTGGAGGTATAGTGTTTTAAGATGAACTCGAAGTTTTAGTTTAAGTATTTGAAAATCTAAGAGTTATCTCTTTTTTCTCGATCAAGACATGCAGCGAAATCAATGCCTTTTAGCTGGGGTACAAAGTTGCAAGGGCCTTGACGGCTGTCAATTTGTGAGTCGATTATATTATCCCAGGCAGTGCGGCAGGCATTGGTGCTACCTGGTAGGCAGAATAGTAAGGTCTTGTTTGCCATGCCCGCTAGTGCTCTAGACTGGACGGTTGAGGTGCCAATTTGCTCAAGAGATATTTGTCGGAAAAGCTCGCCGAAACCATCGACGACCTTATCAAGCAAAGGGGTAACGGCTTCAGGGGTGCTATCTCGGCTAGTAAAGCCTGTACCACCGGTAATGATAATAACTTGGGTGTCATCACTCGCAATCCATGTCGAGAGCGCAGCGCGAATTTTATATATGTCGTCAATGACAATCTTTTTGTCTGCGAGCTTGTGCCCAGCCGAGTTTAACTTTTCTACCAGAAGTTGGCCTGATGTGTCATTGTCTTCAGTGCGAGTGTCTGAAACCGTTAATACGGCAATGTTTAAAGGGATGGTTTCTTGGCTGACGTTGTGACCCATAGGGATATCTCTCTTGTATAAGCAATGTAGTAATAAAGTTTAAAGATGATGCTTAATCATCATCTAGGAAGTTATGACTGGTGGCATGTTGCACGCGCTGGTTAAAGCGATCAGTCTTGATAGCAAGGAACATGACAGTCATACAGCAAGCGAGCACACCATATAAAACCATGAAGCATGCGCTATGGATGCCGATCCAGTCAACGGCTAGGCCAAAAGCGATAGGGAGTGTGCAGCCGCCTAAGGCGCCAATTGCAGCCACTAAGCCACCAACAAGCCCCATTTGCTGAGGGTAGTATTCATGAATTGTCTTATACACACTTGCTCGCCCAAAGCCCTGGGCTATACCGATAATAAATATCAATGTACTGAAGAACCAGACGTTAATTTCGATAGCCAGTTCTACATCTTGATGCACGCCATGTATGGTCATCGTGGTCGGCGGATAGCACAAGAAGAACAAGCAAACTAAGCATATCCAGAATACTGCCCAGTTAACGGTGCGACCACCATAGCGGTCTGCAAACCAGCCTCCTAATGCTCGAACCATGCCAGAGGTGGCAACAAAGAAAAGCGTAAAGGCCATCGCTTGGCTATAGCTGAGTTTATAAGCGGAAGCATAATACTGTGGGAGCCAGAGGATTAGCGCTAAAAAGCTACCGAAGACAAAGTAGTAATATAGACCGAAGCGCCAAATCTGGATGGATTTAAGTGCTTGTAGGGTGCTAAGTTCGGCTTGAAGTTTTGTCGGGGTATAGGGGCGGGTAGGTGCTATTAGCCAGAACAGAAAAGCCATAATGAGTAAACCAACCCCATAGATAGGACCAATGCTGTCCCAACCCCAGTTCGCAACAATAATTGGGGCAAGTGCAAGGGTAATGGCTGAGCCGGTGTTACCTGCACCAAATATACCCATGGCAGTGCCTTGTCGGTTACTTTCAAACCAGTCGGTGATATAACGAATGCCGATGGTAAAAGATGTGCCACTAATACCGATCCACAAGCCAAGTAATAGGTAGCCTTCCAGAGTCTCGATGTGAGGCAGGATGAATAGTGGCGGTGTGCTAAGAAGCATTTGTAGGGTGAATAGGCTCTTGGGGTTGTAGCGCTCGCTAAGCCAGCCAGCAGGAATACGCCCTAGTGCACCGGTTAGAACCGGGGCCGAAAAGAATAATCCTAACTGTGTTGCGCTTAGGCTTAAGCTGTTTTGAAGTTCAAGCCCCAAAACGGCATAGAGTGTCCATACCGAAAAATTAGCAGCAAATGCTATGGTGGCAATGGTTAAGGCTCTGGCTGCGCCAGGGATCTCAAAATTCATTATGACGCTCTGATCGAAGGCTGTTTAACTCGGTTTATCCTCAAAGGTATTGTTGGTACAGAGGAGCTCGTTTATCTATTAAAGTGATTGATACCTATTAAATCAAAAAAACCTTGTGCATGTTTGTTCTAACCCTTTTGAGTTAGGGGGTATGAGTCGCCTACCTATAAGTGAGTAGGCTTTGTGATGCCTGCTGGCTTTGTGGCAAGGGAGTAAAAAATAAAGTAGGTATATGCGCTGTGCCGGGGCATTCTCAGGCCCTGCCTTACTTGACTCATATCAAGTAGGAAACCCTACACACGAAGCAGAATAGCGTCATACCCCTTTTTTGTATAGGAGGCTTTATGTCCACTGATCTTAAAATAAACCTGTTCGCTTTTGGCGACCCCAAGATTAAAACACTCCACTTTACGTGGTTTGCTTTTTTCTTAACCTTCATGGTTTGGTTTAACCATGCTCCGCTTTTGGTGTTTATGAAAGAAGCGTTTGATATGTCGAGTCAGCAGGTCAAAGCCCTGATGATTCTGAACGTTGCGCTAACAATTCCAGCACGTATCGTCATCGGTATTTTGGTGGATAAACTAGGGCCCAGAAAGGTTTATAGTACTTTACTTGTACTGGCAGGCGTCGTGTGTATAGCATTCGCACTGGCTCAATCTTATGAGCAGCTCGCAATGATGCGCTTTTTAATGGGCTTTGTTGGTGCCGGGTTTGTAATCGGTATCCGCATGGTTGGCGAATGGTTTCCTCATAAGTCTGTCGGTATCGCAGAAGGTATCTACGGTGGTTGGGGTAACTTTGGCTCAGCTGCATCGGCTATGCTATTGCCTACGCTGGCAATGATGTACGGTGGAGAAGATGGCTGGAGATATGCATTAGGTACAACAGGTATTGTTGCTAGTATCTATGGCCTTATTTACTATCAGGTAGTACGTGATACGCCAAAAGGTTCAACCTACTTTAAGCCTAAGAAAGCAGGTGGTTTGGAAGTAACAAGCTGGGGTGACTTTTACCTATACTTGTTCATGAATATTCCAATGTATGCAGCCTTAGCTGTGTTGGCTTGGAAACTATCTCCAACGGGTGTTGCTCTCTTAAGTCAGACTGCTGTTTACGTTATTTGGGCGGGTTTGGTCGCTCTATA
>NZ_LWGE01001444.1:0-5858 GCF_001635315.1 Oleiphilus sp. HI0123 | reverse complement strand
GTGGCCATGCTTGCACTGCTTGCAGAATAGCACGCTTTGACTATTATTGATTGAATGGGAGCGTGACTCCGAGTCGTTTTCTGTTACTTCGGCTTTCATGAGACCTCAAAAAACAATCAGATCATTCCGTATGTGTTTACTGAGTAGTTGTGAGTATTGGCTATCTGCATAAAGGAGCCATAAATTACTAAGTTTTTCGGGTGTTTTACAGTTTTTTATTTTAATTTTTGTTCACACCTTTTATTATGATCAGCTTCGGGTATAAATCTAAGTTGAAAGACGGAATTTCTAAACTANATACAATAGGGCTACAGACATCACCATGACCTCTTTGAAGAAAGTAAAGCTGCCTCTTGAGCAGGTATATCGCTGGGAAAAAGCAAAAGCGGATGATATTTATCTAACTCAGCCAATGGGTAACGGCGTGGTTCAGGAATATACCTGGAACCGAGCAGTTGGCGAGGCCAGAAGGATGGCTAGCTATATTAAATCTTTAGATTTACCACCAAAAAGTCGAATCGGTATTCTTTCGAAGAACTGTGCGCATTGGATCATGAGTGATCTGGCGATCTGGATGGCGGGTCATATATGTGTACCTCTTTACCCTACGCTAAATGCTGAAACGGTTAAGTATATCCTTGAGCACAGTGAAACGCAGTTGTTATTTGTTGGTAAACTGGACGACTGGGAAATGATGAAACCTGGTGTGCCAGATGATTTACCTTGTGTTTCTTATCCTCTAAGTCCAAAAACAGATTACCCAAGCTGGGATAACCTGGTTGCTGAGCATGCTCCGATACAAGAAGATACTGTTCGGGATGCTGACGAGTTAGCGACGATTGTTTATACATCGGGTTCAACCGGCAAGCCAAAAGGCGTTATGTTGTCATTTGAGGCCTTAGGTATTGCAGCAAGCGGTGTTGCACAAGCTTTGGATATAAAGCCTACTGATAGAATGTTATCTTACTTGCCACTGGCGCACGTGTTTGAACGTTTTGCGGTTGAGCAGTCCTCTATCCATATAGGTGCTCAGTTATTTTTTGCTGATGCTTTGGATACCTTCCTGGACGACTTGCGTCGTGCTAAACCAACGGTCTTTATTTCTGTTCCACGCCTGTGGTCCAAGTTCCAACTAGGTATCTTTAAGAAGATGCCTCCTAAGAAACTAAATCGTTTGCTTAAGATTCCAATTGTGTCTGGTTTGGTCAAGAAGAAAGTATTGACTGCTCTGGGCTTGGAATACTGCCGTTTTGCTGGAAGTGGTTCGGCGCCGTTATCAGGTGATATCATTAATTGGTATCGTAACCTGGGTCTGGAATTGCTAGAAGGTTACGGTATGTCTGAGAATTTTGCATATTCTCATATCTCATTGCCAGGCCGCTCAAAGGTTGGTTATGTAGGTGAGCCGATGCCGGGTGTTGAACAGCGTATTTCAGAAATTGGTGAGATCGAGGTCAAGAGCCCTGCTACGATGATGGGCTACTATAAAGACGAAGAAAAGACCAAAGAAACCTTTACCGAGGATGGCTTCTTGCTGACTGGTGATAAGGGTGAAATTGATAGCATGGGTCGCTTGCGTATTACTGGTCGTATTAAGGAAATCTTTAAGACCAGTAAAGGTAAGTATGTTGCTCCAGCGCCAATTGAAAACAAGATTGTTGGTCATGATTCTTTAGAGATGGTCTGTGTTGCTGGTGCTGAACAGCCTCAGCCTTATGCTTTGTTGATGCTTTCGGATGAAACTTTTGCTAAGCAGGGTGATGAGTCTTTCCGTAAGCAGGTTGAGCCGGAATTGGAAGCCTTAATGAAAGAGGTTAATGCTTCGGTTGACCCGCATGAGGCGCTGCAATTTATGGTTGTTGTGAATCAGCAGTGGACGATTGAAAATGAGTTCCTGACGCCGACAATGAAAATTAAGCGTAATGTAATCGAAGATGTTTACGCACCTTCTCAAGACGGATGGTATGGCAGTAAGCAGAAGATTATTTGGCAATAAGCCAAACTTAATGTGATATTCAAAAGCCCGCTTATGCGGGTTTTTTATTTTTGCCTTGTTGAGCTCAGTTGTTTGGACCTCAACTGAATTTAGAACTTAAAGCTACTTTGGATACCCAGGGATCAGTCTGAGCTGGATTCGCTCAAACCAAATCCGGAGAGCAAGCTGTAACTGCGCTTTCGATTAGGTACCCAAGTTGTGCTCAATCCGAGCTTTCTGATCGGCTCTCTTGTTATAGAAGATGCTTGCTTGAAGTAATAGCTGGCGCCCAACATGAAGCCTTTGTCCATAAGTCTCTGTATAGAGGCTCTGCCATACCATCGATTATTATATTTCTTGGACGGTGAGTCGCCGGTAATCTGATTATGAAAGGGATGAAAAAGACCATTATGAGTTTGAAGAGTTTGAAGAGTTTGAAGAGTTTGAAGAGTTTGAAGAGTTTGAAGAGTTTGAGGAACCAGTGTTCGAAGACTGAGGTTCTGAGGTGGTAGGTGAAGGTTCAAATTGGGTATATATGTTNAGTGGATATTAGGTTTAAATATACGTCAAAGATTACTTGGAATATGAACTTATGGATAATAGTCAGTTTTTTTATCGTATTGCACCTTTCTCATCTAAAGAGGGGCGAGTTGCTCTGGTAGATATTTTAAACATAGACAACACAACGCCTTTGGATGACTGGCTAGGTTTGGTTGTTTCGTTAGCGGATGGCTTTCATACCCTTCAGCAGTTGATTGATCACTTGTCTGCTCAGTACTCGACGCCTCCCGATAACCTGGAGAAAACTATTTACTCAGTAGTTGAACGTTTGGTTGAAAGTAAAGTGATAGAATTGAGTCAGCGTGTGACGACCTTACCTTATTACTTGAGTGGCCCCGTTGATGAGTTGGATATGGAGCGAGCAAGAAGAGAACTTGCGCTTCAAGATGGTCAGCCAGATGGTGGGTCGCTGCATTAGTTAGCGCTTTCCCATAAGGAAATAAAAAAGGCAGCCTAGGCTGCCTTTTTCTTTGAATATGAATCTACATATTCGGATAGTTTGGACCGCCGCCGCCTTCTGGTGTGACCCAGGTAATGTTTTGTGCAGGGTCTTTGATATCACAGGTCTTACAGTGAACACAGTTTTGAGAGTTGATTTGGAAGCGCTTATCGCCGTTATCTTCTTCTACAATCTCATATACACCTGCTGGGCAATAACGCTGTGCAGGCTCATCAAACTTAGTCAGGTTGTGGCCAAGAGGGATAGAGTCATCCTTAAGCTTTAAGTGGCACATTTGATCTTCTTCGTGGTTTGTATTCGATAGGAATACAGAAGTAAGACGGTCAAAGGTGATGTTGTTATCCGGCTTAGGGTAGTCGATCTTTTTGCATTCTGCTGCTGGCTTAAGTGCAGCATGGTCGTAAGTTTTATCGCTGAAGCTGAAAGGCAGTTTACCACCAAAGATGTTTTGGTCGATAAATGTATAAGCCGCACCAAGGTAAGTGCCAAACTTATGCATAACGCCAACGAAGTTACGCGTGTTGTACAGTTCGTCGTGTAGCCAGCTGTTCTTGAACTTCGCTTCAAAGTTGGTCGCTTCTTCGCCTTCTGCACCGCCAGCAAGCTTCTCTGCAACAGCTTCTGCAGCCAGCATGCCACTCTTCATTGCTGTGTGAGAACCTTTGATTTTCAGCGGGTTCATTGTTCCTGCGTCACAGCCAATTAACATGCCGCCAGGGAATGACATCTTGGGAAGTGCATTGATGCCGCCTTTAATCAGTGCTCGAGCGCCATAACTAACACGCTTGCCGCCTTCTAAGGCATCTTTTAGTACAGGGTTAAGCTTACAACGTTGCATCTCTTCAAAAGGTGATACGTGTGGGTTGCTATAGCTAAGGTCAGTAATTAAACCGAGTACTACTTGGTTGTTTTCAATGTGGTAAAGGAACCAGCCGCCTGTGGATGAAGACTCGCTTAGTGGCCAACCCAGGCCGTGCATAACAGTACCTTCACGGTGTTTAGCTGGGTCGATATCCCAAAGTTCCTTGATGCCGATACCGTAATGCTGAGGATCTTTTCCTTCATCTAGGTTGAACTTAGAGATGATTTCTTTGCCAAGATGTCCACGACAACCTTCAGCAAACATTGTGTATTTAGCGTGTAACTCCATGCCTGGCATGTAAGAGTCTTTTTGTTGGCCGTCTTCGCTGATGCCCATGTCGCCAGTAGCAACACCTTTTACACGACCATCTTCATGGTATAAAACTTCTGCTGCAGCAAAGCCTGGGTATACTTCTACGCCAAGTCCTTCAGCTTGCTCGCCTAACCAGCGGCAAACGTTGCCAAGGCTAACAATATAGTTGCCATCGTTGTGTGTAGGTTTAGGGATAAAAGCGTTTGGAAGTTTTACCGACTTTTCCTGATTGGTCAGGAAGTAAAATTCATCACCTGTTACAGCGGTATTTAATGGTGCGCCCATTTCTTTCCAATTAGGGAACAGCTCATTTAACGCTGTTGGTTCTAGAACTGCGCCAGACAGGATGTGGGCGCCAACCTCAGATCCTTTTTCTACAACGCATACGCTGATTTCATTACCAGTCTCTTCAGCGATTTGTCTTAGACGACAGGCTGCTGATAATCCAGCGGGGCCACCGCCGACAATGAGTACGTCAAACTCCATCGATTCACGTTCCACAATAGGTCTCCTCGTGCATATACGTTATATAGCGTCCTGATGTTAAGCCTGTTTAGCTGGACCAGAGCGCAGTTTTTAGTTTCCGCTTTTTTACGGCGCGCGAATTATACAGTTATTCGCTGAAATTCGCACCCCCAGTCTTTCTGACTATGCTAATTCACAATATGGCAGTGACGGAAGTAGTGATGAATACCTCTCTTTTAGCATGTTGACTAAATATATAGCCACTTTAGCTTCCTGTGCTGCAAAGAGAGTTTCAAACAAACGTTTGAATTTTACCTGTTTATTCAATGTATGTAAAAGGTAGTTGTTATCCTGGTATTCGCAATTGATTTAGAGCATAAAAATATAGAAAAAGAGTGTTGAAATAGGTGCGATTTAATGTGCAACTATTGACCTAAAAGCGATTTATCGGCAGAATCATGCGCTTCGCGAAAGCTGTATTTTATTTAATCTTGGAAGGCTAGTGAGTATTTGCTGGTTTTTTCGAGGGTTAAATGCTGATAAAACACCGCTTAAGAGCCCGAATGGACTAAAGTAGTGTAAATTATATTTTTGCTTCGCGCCTGTATCTGGGTCTATCTAGGTCGTTGTTCAGGGTTTACCGGTCATTGTTAATTTTTATTAGTTAGCGAATGCTTGGGTAAGTAAAACTTTGAAGAATGATAAGACCTCTAAATTCAATTGTTAATTAACGAGGAATCTATGAAGGTTCTGGTCGCTGTTAAACGAGTTATTGACTATAACGTCAAAGTTCGAGTTAAGCCTGATAATTCAGGTGTAGATCTTACTAATATCAAAATGGCAATGAACCCATTCTGTGAAATCGCTGTTGAAGAAGCGGTTCGCTTGAAAGAGAAGGGTGTTGCAAGTGAAATCGTAGTGGTTTCTATTGGTCCTAAAGTTGCTCAAGAGCAAATTCGTACAGCCCTGGCGCTAGGTGCGGATCGCGGTATTCTGATTGAAACTGACGAAGAAGTTCAGTCTCTACAAGCTGCAAAATTATTTAAGTCTGTTGTTGAAAAAGAAGAGCCACAGCTAGTAATTCTTGGTAAGCAGTCTATCGACTCTGATAACAACCAAACTGGTCAGATGCTTGCTGCATTGACTGGTATGCCTCAAGGTACGTTTGCTTCTGAAGTTGTTGTTGATGGCGACAAAGTAAATGTTACTCGTGAAGTTGATGG
>NZ_LWGE01001443.1:0-1368 GCF_001635315.1 Oleiphilus sp. HI0123 | reverse complement strand
AAGTACCACAATGCTCAGGCTTAGAACCTTTTGCAGCACCCGAGCCATTACAAGGCTTACAGGTCACATGAGTTGGTACGCGAATTTTTACTGTTGTACCCTTAACGGCATCTTCCAAGTCCAAGTCGAGGGTATAACGTAAATCAGCACCACGAGCGCTACGCTGGCGGCCACCGCCACCTCCGCCGCCACCGAAAATATCACCGAAAACATCACCAAAAATATCGCTAAAGTTACCATTACCACCACTAAAGCCACCGCCACCAGCTTGCGGGTCAACACCTGCGTGACCATACTGATCATAAGCGCCACGCTTCTGCTCATCAGAAAGGATCTCATAAGCCTCAGTTGCTTCTTTAAACTTTTCTTCTGCTTGAGCATCATCCGGGTTGCGGTCCGGGTGGTACTTCATCGCCAAGCGTCTGTAGGCCTTCTTAACTTCCTTCGCATCAGCTGAGCGTTCAATACCCAGAACTTCGTAATAATCTCGTTTCGACATATGCAACAACCGTATTCAATAAAACCGTAAATAAAACTCTTCCCCGACCTCTGCCGAAGGATGAATCATTTTGCTAGCGCAGCTCTCAATAGCTCTATTGCGCATTAATACAAACTGACCTAGCAAAATAAACCTGAAGATATGCAAACGCGGAAGGCGATGCTTCCGCGTTCAAACGTAAGCTTTCAAACCAGAAGATTCAAAAATTACGCTATTTAAGTCTCAGAACAGGAGGGGCTACGCCCTCCTATCGACAACTTACTTCTTGTCGTCTTTAACTTCTTCAAACTCAGCGTCAACCACATTGTCGTCCGCTGCGCCAGCTGGCTCTTCTGCTGCACCGCCTTGCGCTGCTGCTTCTGGGCCTGCGCCCGCTGCTGCTTGCTCAGCATACATCTTTTGAGCCAAACCTGATGAAGCTTCAGTCAATGCCTGAGTCTTCGCTTCGATATCTGCCTTATCATCACCCTTAAGCGCTTCTTCAAGGTCAGTAATCGCAGCTTCAATCGCAGTTTTCTCTTCTTCAGTCGCCTTATCACCAGCTTCTTCTAGAGTCTTCTTAGTCGCATGAACAATCGCATCACCTTGGTTACGCGCAGTCACTAGCCCTTCGAACTGGCGATCGGCATCAGCATTTGCTTCTGCATCATTTACCATTTGCTCGACTTCATCATCAGATAGACCAGAAGAAGCTTTAATCACGATAGACTGCTCTTTACCTGTCGCCTTGTCTTTCGCCGATACGTTCAAGATACCGTTTGCATCGATGTCAAAAGTCACTTCGATCTGAGGCATACCACGAGGGCCCGCAGGAATATCTGACAAGTCGAAACGTCCCAAAGATTTGTTCTGAGCCGCTTGCTTACGCT
>NZ_LWGE01001442.1:0-1502 GCF_001635315.1 Oleiphilus sp. HI0123 | reverse complement strand
AGACCTAAAACAGTAGTAAGTCACCTTGGCCAACGCTCGCGTTTGGACGAACGAAAAATAATGAAAAAAATATTGGACAGTTAGTATTTAACTGCACATAATACTGATTATGTATACAGTATAAATTACTGGTCGTAATATTTAGTTATGGCCTGCAAAGAGTTATTAGTTAGGGGATATTTAAATGGAAGACAACAAAAAGAAAGCTTTAGGTGCTGCACTTTCTCAGATAGAGCGTCAGTTTGGTAAGGGTGCAATAATGAAGATGGGCGACCAGCCCAGAGAGGCGATCCCCTCTGTATCAACTGGCTCTCTAGGCCTGGATATTGCTTTGGGAATTGGTGGTCTTCCTTATGGTCGTATTGTTGAAATTTATGGCCCCGAAAGTTCTGGTAAAACAACACTTACATTGCAGGTTATTGCAGAGGCGCAAAAGCAAGGTAAAACCTGTGCGTTTGTTGATGCTGAACATGCTTTGGATCCAATTTACGCAGAGAAGTTAGGCGTCAACGTTGATGAGCTTTTGGTTTCTCAGCCAGATACCGGAGAGCAGGCATTAGAGATCGCCGATATGCTTGTACGCTCAGGTGCTGTTGATGTATTAATTATTGACTCAGTTGCTGCCTTAACGCCAAAAGCTGAAATCGAAGGGGATATGGGTGATAGTCATATGGGCTTGCAGGCGAGACTTATGTCGCAGGCACTTCGTAAGATTACGGGTAATATTAAAAATGCTAATTGCTTGTGTATTTTCATCAACCAAATTCGTATGAAGATCGGCGTAATGTTTGGCAACCCTGAGACAACAACCGGTGGTAACGCCTTAAAATTCTATTCATCGGTACGTTTGGATATTCGTCGTACCGGCGCGGTAAAACAGGGCGACGAAATTATTGGTAACGAAACGCGAGTTAAGGTTGTAAAAAACAAGGTTTCACCACCATTCAAACAGGCAGAGTTCCAGATCCTTTACGGCAAGGGTATATACCGCATGGGGGAAATCATAGATCTCGGTGTTAAGGAAGGCTTGGTAGATAAGGCTGGCGCATGGTACAGCTACAACGGCGACAAGATCGGGCAGGGTAAGGCTAATGCTGCCAACTTCTTGAAAGAGAACCCCGAAATCGCTGAAGATATTGAGGGCAAGGTTCGAGAAAAATATATGCCTAAGATTGAGCCTGCAGAAGGGGGTGACGCACCTGAACTGGCTTTGGAGCTGTAACTTATTTATATTTTGTGGCTAAATTTACGAAGATAATTTTACTAAGAGTAAAGTTATCTTCGTTATTTAATACAAGTAGTAAGTGATAAGATTGTTTGAGGGGGGGAATGGCAAGCCTTTAAATCAGCTTCAAACGATATACCTTGCGCTCCCTCTCTTGCTATTCATTAATTTTTTATCTACCCTGATCGCTTGTTTGGTCTGTTAAGCTATCAACGGCATCAACGGCATCAACGGCATCAACGGCATCAACGGCATCAACGGCATCAACGTCATCAAC
>NZ_LWGE01001441.1:0-1152 GCF_001635315.1 Oleiphilus sp. HI0123 | reverse complement strand
ACAAGGTCCGTCACTCTAAAATAACGTCTTCTTTCACTGTCGTGCGTCACTGAATTTACACCCATATATATTATCCCTAGATAAACCCATCACACACTCTCCTTTCTAGAAGATCTCGTCAGGGTCCAATTCGAAAAAGTTATCAATTGCTTGAGAGTTAGCATCCAGCGTCTTGCTTTCTTCACGCAGCTCTTCCTTCACCTGCTTATCAGTTTTCTCTTGAAGAATAATCTCTACCCGGCGATTTCGCTTTCTACTCTCAGGCGTATCATTCGGCACCAGCGGCCGAGTATCCGCAAAGCCTGTTATGCTAAACCTATCTTGTTTTAGGTAGCCGTCATCAAATAGCCCGTGCGCAACTTCCAAAGCCCTTGCGACCGACAAATCCCAGTTTGATGGGAACATAACAGTTTGAATCGGCACATCATCAGTATGCCCCTGCACGGCGATATCACCTTCAATTGACTCGAGGATATCAATCAGCTTATCAAGCACTGGAATAAACTCATCCTGAAGCTGAGCTGAACCAGAAGAAAAGGCTCCTTTTTCCTGAATTCGAATAATAATTTTACGACCTTGGGTTTCCAGCTCCACCATATCTTTGGCAACTTCGGTCTGGAGCTTCTCAGCAATTTCTTCTGCCTTGGTTTCAGCCTCTTCTTCCAGCTCCATCATTTTTTGAGCAACAAACTCACTGATTTGGGCCTTTTTATCCTGAGCGTTTTCAGTTGACTCATCACAAGCTTCTGCAACGGCTTTCTCTATCTGAGCCTCACACAATACTTCGAGAGTCTGGTGATCTGAGTCAGTCGTTTGCTGCATCACCACTTGCAAAGGTGTGGGGTCTGGTTTTCCCGGAGAGAACTCTTGAGCAATAATACTGGTTCCTTTCGGGATCGACGTAACATCAACCTGATTCTGAACACCAAAGGCATTACGCATTGAACCAGCTAAACGCTTAAATTTGAGTACATCTATTTCTGCGAACGATAATAGCAGAACAAAGAAGCACATAAGGAGGGACATAAGATCCGCAAAAGTCCCCATCCATGCGGGGAGCCCGGGGACGCAATCGCAATCTTTTTCTTCTTCATCACTCATTGTCGAGTTGTTACCTCAGAGATCAAACTAAAAACATACAGGCTGCTTAAT
>NZ_LWGE01001440.1:0-1415 GCF_001635315.1 Oleiphilus sp. HI0123 | reverse complement strand
GATTTTAGTATCAAGGTTGTTGCCCGAGTTAAAACAGCGTGCTGCAAAGCATTTGCCGGGAAGAGGCATTCAGAAGCTAGGCGTTAAAGTAAAGTTCAGTGACTTTCATCAAACAACAAAAGAATATACATTTAGTGACTACAATGAAGCGATGTTTATCTGCCTGTTACATGAGGCAATATCAAGGGGCGATGGTAAGAAAGTAAGGCTATTAGGTGTTCATATTGGCCTGAATAACGAAAAGGAACAGCATCAACAATATGCCTTTTCTTGGTAATGAGCCCTATACCTACAACGCTGTTTTCTTCATTAAAATTTATGCCATAGTTCAGCATTATCAAGCGGGTCGGCTTTACTCAAATTGGGGTTGGGAATAGAAAACCTTCTGCGCTCTTTCAGCCGAAACTTATCTATTAGCGCTTGGTGGTGAGCTAAAAAGTATGCTTCAAATTTGCCATTTTCGATTAGGCGCCACAAACCCCGTTCAATGCGCTTCGCAAGCTCTGGTCGTTTCGGGCTAATAAAGAAATAGGTTGGCAAGGGGATATGAAGCATTAGTTCCGTGTCGATTGCTAGATTAGGGTGCGCCTCTTTTTGAGCTAAGTACTCGGCCTCAATTTCATTAATACCACGACCAAAGGTTTTAAATCTACCGAGCTCTAACATACTAAACAGGCCTTCATAGTTGTTTCCCACAACAACATTAAACCCTGCCTCTCTCAACACTCTAGTCGTCGACCAACCTTTTCCTGAACCAGTGGGTATAGCTTTAAACTCTTCGAAAGACTTAAGTGCTGACAGTTTGCTCTGGTCTTGCTTATTAATGAAAAAGAGGCGATAGCCCTGTATTCCCTTTCGTATGGGAATTCTTACGACGTGCAATTCGCTGACCCAAGCAGTTTTGGGCGCTTCGGCAACGACATGAAGCTCTTTACCCTCTTTCAACGATAACAGTAGACGATTACGGTTCATTATAAGCGTTGCGTGTTTTACAACACTTTTTGAATCGTCGTCTTGAGTCTCATCGAGAACCATTTGCAACAAATCATGTGCGTAATCATAGCGTTTGTCATTAACTGATTCAGGCCGATTTACCAGCACATAATCACTCAAAGCCTGTGCGCTAAAGCTACTTGCAACCAGTAGTAATATTAACTTGAATATTATTATCATTTTTATAATCAGCGTTATCGGTCGGCATAAGAGCCGAACTCTTCTACGATTAAATTAATAAGCTTCACTATATAAGATTAGCCTTATTAGATGCTGATAGCAAAGCCTTAACTTTTCGAAATAATTTTGACTAAGTCGGTAGTCATTGCTGTGTTGTTTTGGCAATCCTAAGAAATTGCACGCTTAGCTATTAGCTCGACGTCTGAGACGAGCGGTGTTTACTGAATATAGATGTAAAGTTT
>NZ_LWGE01001439.1:0-1822 GCF_001635315.1 Oleiphilus sp. HI0123 | reverse complement strand
GCTAGAACTATCAGTGTCTGAATTTCTATGACAATCAGGTCAAACTGGCATCAATCTTCAATAGTAGGCCCAGGCACAATGCTGCCTCGACACGACATCAACACAAGAAGTCAGTTCTAAGGGCCTAAACGTCCGCGAAGCTGACATTCACAAGGTCTTTAGCCACTTAATTCAGCCTCTCCACAGTCGTCATTGCCGCCCCCATTTCTTTCCACCCATTTCTACCAATCGAGACGCGGCTCGTCGAAAGGAAAAGGCGAGATCATTGGCGGACGAGAATTGTGCCAGTGACACGCCAATTAGACCCGTCGCCGACCACTCCAAATGTTCCCCCTCTTTGGTGCGAATCATGGTCGTCGCAAAGGAACTCGAGTTTCCCCCCTTCTCACTGACAAACAATTCTACATCTCCATCTCTGCTTTCGACTTGCGCTTCAAAATCGACAAATAATTCGTCGAGCGGGACTTGTGCCGCTAGCACCAAGCGGGTGCGAGATTCATAACACGCGTCAATGAGGTTCACGAATCGTCGCGCTTCGTTGAGGTGGTTGGCGCCCAATTGGGGGACGCTGTCCATAATGAGGACCGGAAATCGGTCGCAGAGGGAAAGATAATCGGCCGCGCCGAGCGGTTGGTAGCACAACTCGGAAAAGTCAAACCAGGCGCACCGGTCATTCAATCGGGCGACCTGGACGGTGCGACCGAAGCGAACTTGAATGACCTCAGCCTCAGTTCCGGATGCAGTGCCACCAAATATTTCTTCCAACTTCGCCTGCGTGTTGTTATTACTATTATTATCGCCATGAACATCCTTGTTTGACCAAAAATAGGATTGACCATCCGCTCGAGTTTCGAGTCGATAATCCTTAGTGGAACCCTCCATGGAAAAAATGTCGAACGTGTGTTTTAACATGTCTATGAATGGCATAAAGAGGGATCGGTTAATGCCTCCCTTATACAAGGCATCGGGGGAGCGATTCGAGGTGGCCACTACCACGACATTCCAATCCAATAATAATAAAAACAGTCTTTTCAAAATCATGGCATCGGCAACGTCTGTCACTTGAAATTCATCGAAACAGAGGAGTTGGGCTTCTTGTGCCAATTGTTTCGCAATGATGGGAATAGCATCACCCCTTGGGTGCTTCTTTTTGTAGACAAAGATTCGATGATGGACGTCTAGCATGAATTCATGAAAGTGGACGCGGCGTTTGGTAATTTTTGCGTGTTTGTGGCTGGAATTATTACAGCGAGAATCATCATCAGGAACATTAACCGACGCGTAAAAGAGATCCATTAGAAAACTCTTACCGACCCCGACCGGTCCATGAATGTAAATGCCCCGCGGTGGTGGACCAAAAGACCACAAATGGAACTTCTTTCGAAGAAAGGACTGGGCGGATGCCATGGATCGTGCCAGTAACAGTGGACTGCTGCTTTTACGGCTGCTCTCTGTCGGATCGTCGGTAAGCAAAGGTACTGGTGGGAGCGAGACAAGAGACTCGTGCAGGGCATCCAATTTTGCCGCCAGAGCGACTTGAGCGTTATCTCGCCGCACCTCCCCCGCGTCCACCTTGAGTTCATAAGCCGCTACCACGGGACCTGTCGAAAAGCTCCGCCGAGCGACGCGATGCTTTTCTATCATCATCTTCATCATCATCTTCTTCGTCATGGAGTTAATGAGTTTATCAACCAAAAGGTTTAATACGATGTATGGGTATCAAATGGATTTGTATTAGAGACTAAAATTTCGGAGTTCAACTTGTACAAAATTAGCATAACTATCTCAAATCTAGGGCTGGAGTTTGGGCAGAGCGGTCATT
>NZ_LWGE01001438.1:0-1232 GCF_001635315.1 Oleiphilus sp. HI0123 | reverse complement strand
TATCGTGCATAGCTTGCTTGCCGATCAGCATTTGAATTTGCCGACAGGCTTCGAGTTCTACTTCAGCAATTTGACGAAGTGATGCTCTGAGTTCTTCTTCAGGAATGGTGGCAAGTGCTGCTGGATAGTAGCCATCGAGCCTGTTCCAAGAAACGCTAAAAGCTTCGATATCTTGTTTGAGCAGTTTGCTTAGGAGTTTGAGGTATTTTGCTCTACGCTTGGCGCTTTGGTTCTGACTTTTGCTAGTGTTCTCGATTGAAAAGTCTGCAACGATTCTCGGGTTTCCACTCTCGCCAAAAAGCATAAACTCTAAAGCATGAAAGCCTAAGGCAACATAGGCAGAATCTCCGAGTAAATGCTCCTGATTAAGGCTATCCTTGGTCAATTCGATTTCAGAGTGAATTAAACCGCTTAGCGGGTAGCCTTGGACCTTATCTAAATAGCCAGGAATCAAAGGGTACTGATCAATGCGGTTGTGGTTCGTATGAACGAGTTCAGGAGAGCTGAGAGTCACATCCAAAACCGGATGTATGATGTTCAGGCTTTTTAGCCATTGTCTAAGAAGTCTAGTCGAGATATATGTATCGTGAGCTAGACTCCACTGCTGATGAGCTTCCTGTAGAGATTCTTTCGATGGCTGAGTCGTTAGTTTGTCGATAGAACTTTGTAGCTTAGCGGCTGCGTTGCTGGTTTCAGTAAGTAATCGATTACTCTCTTTAACCATTTGGTCGATCAAAGAGGTGGAGAGTGTTGCGATTTGACGGTTGCCAATATCTGACGATTGCTTGTTTATTGCTGAGCTTGTTTTGCTGGATGTGATATCTGGCGTTGAGGGTTCACTGCAGCCGAATAGCGCTAAACAACAGAAAGTGGTGAATAAGCCCCTGATCATGTCTTTTTTCTTAGCTTCTGAGAGTTTGTATTGGCCAGCCATTTTGTTCACTATATTCTCTTAAGGTGTCATCCGGGTCGATAGAGACTGGCGTGCTGACCAGCTTTAATAAAGGCAGGTCATTATGTGAATCGCTATAGAAAAAAGAACCTTTGAGTGTATGGTGATTCGTCTCTAACCACTCGTTCAAACGCGTAATTTTCCCTTCTTTAAAGCTGGGTGTGCCGCTTACCTTGCCTGTATATCGACCGTCGACTTGCTCGGGAAGGGTCGCTATCAGTGTATCAATGCCAAAAGCCTGAGCAATAGGCTCAGTAACAAAGTGGTTTGTGGCGGTAAT
>NZ_LWGE01001437.1:0-3826 GCF_001635315.1 Oleiphilus sp. HI0123 | reverse complement strand
TCTTCTTAAATAGCTCAATTGCCTCAAACCCATTTACCGCCAGGTCTACCTGGCAGCCATTACGCTCCAGCATACGCATAACAAGCTGCTGGTTAACAATGTTATCTTCGACAATTAATATATTGGACTTGGTTTGGTCCTGTAGATCTATAACTTCGGGGTCCGAACTTTCTTCAGCATCACTCACGGTATATCGCGTCACCAAGCGACGCTCACTTCCCTGACGGAATCGCTCAGCATAGGCCTGACACATAACTCCCCTCAAAAACGGGTCACGGAACTGCTTACTCAAAAAGCCACTAGCTCCTGCCAAAAAGAAGCCTTCCGCATCACCCAACTGTGGATTTGAACATAAAACAACGATCTGCACAGGATCAACGATAGACTGGCGAATCATCTGACAAGCTTCTACACCCGACAAATCCTGTAAGATGTCATCACACAAGATCATGTTGAACTGCTCTTCACTTCCAGCATAAGAATGCAAGGCTTTTATCGCTTCTGCAGCAGTCCCCACCGCCTCGAACTGAATCCCCCACTCGCTTAAGAGTTCAAGTGTAATTTTACGACTAAGCTCATACGAATCGATCACCAGTACTTTGAGCGTTTTCAGCAAGGACAAATCCAACAACTCTCTGGAGTTATCGCCACGAACTACCGGCAAGTTCAACTCGAACCAATAAGTAGACCCATCATCTTCTTTTGATTCGTTCAGCAATGTACTACCCATGAGATCAACTAACTGGTAGCAAATATCCAGGCCCAAGCTACGCTTTTCCCTCAGTTCCGAAGAAAAACCTATATCAGCAACATCAACCCGCTTATTAAGCCTCTGTATAGGCTTACTACCACTATCTTCAATTGACAAACGAATGGCCGCTCGAGAATTCTTTTGAGACAAAAGATCAACATTAATAAAAACGTGACCCTTCTCAGTGTGCTGGATCGCGTTAGCAACTAGGTTCATCAATACTTGTCGTATTCGTACAGGGTCTCCTCGTAAAGTCTGTGGAATATCGGGGCTAATTCGGCTCTCGAACACAAGGCCCTTTGACTCAGCCCTGTTTTTCAAAAGAATAGTAACACCGGATAACACCCCTCTTAAATTGAACGGTATCGTCGTAATCATAAGATCGCCCGACTCGATTCTGGAAAGGTCCAAGACATCATTTACAACGTACAACAATGACTCTAAAGACACCTGAATAGTTTGAGCATACTCACGCTGTTCATCTTCCAACTTCGATTCCAGCAATAACGAAGTGAAACCTAGCAACCCGTTCATTGGCGTTCGCAACTCATGGCTCATTTTTGCTAGAAACAAGCTTTTCGTCTCGCTGTTCTTGCGTGCTGCTTCTAACTCCTTCTGCGACAACGTTAAACGAGCCTCAGACTTATACAGACGCTCTTCCATCTCCTGCTTATACTCTAGAATCGATAACCACAGTTCAGAGACCTCAGTATCCTCTAATGAAGAAAGCCTCTTCATAGACTCATCTACATTCTGGTTTTTCAGGTCAATCATAAACTGACGCAAGCGCCTAACAACAATCTGATATCCAAGCAAAACACTCGTTAGCGAGCAACAAGCGACAACCAGCACATACAATAAAAAGCTAGTCAGTCCTTCCCTAGAAACCTCTTCAATGACCCCATCTAAACTCTGGACGACAGCCAGCTCTCCTAACCAGTAGGCTTGAGCCTCCCCTCCCTTCCAATAACTAATTGGATAGACAGATTGCTCGATGCGGGCAGAGGCCCCAATACTTCCAACCGTTATAGTACGACCGTCATCATAGCTGAGCGTATACTTTCTGGTTTCTTTCCCAGAAATATGCAAATGACAATCATCCAGCATCGCAATTAGTATCGCTTCGACCTTTTGATCGTTTGCGCGCCAAACAGCTTCACTTATCGGGTCAAGATTAGAAGACAGTAAATGATCTAAACACTCATTGATTGAATCAACTTGCATTTGGTAAGAGTAAACCCCTTTCGTAAAAACAATACCAAGCGATAACAATATGCTAAACAAAAAGCTATATAAGCAAATACGCTTAAGCAAGGGGGCTTTCTTTAGCTGTTTTAGCGTATTAGTTAAGCGCAAATGAAATCTCCTGAAGGGGATGTGAAAACTTGTGCAACACTAGCAAAATTCTTACGTGGCGTGTAGTACTGTTCAATGGCAAATGTAAAACGAGAATTCTTAATCAAAGGTAATTCGTGGCAAATTGCTTACCGTGGTAGCCTAGAACTCTAATTTAACTAATTTTCATAAGCTAATGCGCTCTATACTTACTACCCTTTGCTACATCGTGCTTTTTAGCTCTCAATTACAAGCTGCACAAACCTATAATAGCGAGACAATAGACGCTCGAAACAACAGCCCTATTGCTATGCTTTTCTCTCTCCCAAGAGCTAGCTTTTACCCAAATGAGCAAATCGGATCGATTCATTTACAATCAGACGCTTCGCTCACCAATTACATCAGCACTACAGATAAAAATGGCGACTATTTTCGCATAGACGGAGAAACCTGGAGATTTAGAAACACAGTTTCATACCAATATTCTCAACAGCTTCGCATTCTGGTAGACGCGTCCTGGATAAAACATGGCGGCGGTTTAGGTGATCGATTTATTTTCCACTTCCATGATGCATTAGCACTTCCACAAAATGGCCGCTCCGATAAGCAACACGATAGGTTCAACTGGACACTCTATTCTGAAAATCAGCAGGTATTATCTTTTCAGCGGGAAGCGTCTTCATGGGGTGACACCGAGGTTTCATTCGCATGGAAAATGAAAGAAATCTCCGATACTCAAT
The DNA here is from genome assembly GCF_001635315.1 of Oleiphilus sp. HI0123. NCBI lineage: Bacteria > Pseudomonadati > Pseudomonadota > Gammaproteobacteria > Oceanospirillales > Oleiphilaceae > Oleiphilus > Oleiphilus sp. HI0123. The sequence goes on along the minus strand of NZ_LWGE01001437.1, from coordinate 1,000 downwards.
ACAACGCTACACTTAAAATTCCCACTGGCAACTACACGAATCAAACAGGCAGTGAAGCCTTCGACATAAATTTTAGCATCACCCAGCAGAACCCTGAGTGGTTCAAAAGGCGCAATTTTTTTGAACAAACAAAGCTTTCTTTATGGTACGGTACTGGTCTTGGCTATATAGGAAAGTCAGAGCAACTTAAGATTCTTGAGCAGCATCCTGTAAACCTTTCTTTTCGCGCAGGGTTCGCGTGGCTAATTAGTCCTAATTGGCAGTTAAAAAGTCAGATTGATACTCACTCCCCCTTGTTCAAAACAGAGCTACGTGAACTTGGCTGGGTACCGCTGCAAATATCCTTTGAAAGCGCACACCGTTTCAGTCAGGATATATCAATAAATCTGATGATTGCTGAAGACATTAGGCCACGATCCGTACCAGATGTGATCCTTAAGACAAGCCTAAGAATTAGACTTTAAAACTCACCTTAGAAACTTTCGGTGTTAAGAACTTAATTACCAAGTAAAGAATTGACTAACAAGGAACTTGAAAACCAATGCAATGCTTTAAAAAAGGAAAGTTAAACCCTGGCTTATTATCATTTATCGGGTTGATCGGATATACACTTGTACTATCTACACCCACAGCCCATGCTGATGAGATTGATCTCAGACTCAGCAATGACGCGGTTCACGGAAACTATACTAAAGATAATAGCCGGTCTAAGGCAAGGTTTGGCATGGGGTACTTCTATAAAGATGACGATTACACAACCAATATTCTAAACGTTGACCTACATGCAAAAGGACAAACCGTTATCGGTAATATGCCAGCAACAGTTGCTATTGGATTTGAAAGTAACTTTTTTAAAATCGAGGATTTCAAAGGTACTGCTGTTGGAATTGGCGGTTCACTAAGGCTAAACCTACCAAGCGCACCTGGCTTATCATTTGAAACAGATCTACATTATGCGCCCAAGGTACTATCTTTTGGAGACTCTGACGAGTTCAGTCGT
>NZ_LWGE01001436.1:0-2303 GCF_001635315.1 Oleiphilus sp. HI0123 | reverse complement strand
GTCATCAAACTCTTCCCGCGCTTGCTCCTCACTCAAGCCAACCGTAGCAATATTTGGCTGACAAAAAACAGCCGTCGGTATCAAGGAATAGTCGACTAATGAAGGTTTAGTTGAGGAAAAGTAATAATTAGCTAAGAACATACCTTCGGCAAGCGCAACCGGCGTAAGCTGCATACCACCTATTACATCACCAATCGCATAGATCGAGGGTTCACTTGTTTGAAAATAATCATTAACCTTAATCTGACCTTTGTCATCAAGCGCTACCTTAGTATTCTCTATGCCTAAGTCGTAGGAGTATGGCTTTCGACCTGTTGCATAAAGCACCAAACCAGTAGATTCGGTAGCGCCACTTTTTAGCTGAAGATTTAAAGAACCGTTATCCAGCTTTGAAATACTGTCGATATTCTCATTAAACCTTAAGCGAATACCTTTTTTGCTAATCTCATCACGCACGAACTCCCGCACTTCTTGATCAAAACCGCGCAAGAACAGCTCACCACGATAAACCAAGGTCGTGTCGACACCAAGCCCTTGAAGAATTCCGGCCATTTCTACAGCTATATAGCCACCACCCACAACCGTTGCAGTATCGGGCAAGTTATCAAGATAGAAAAGCTCGTTGGAAGAGATTGCATACTCGGCACCTGGAATATTAGGTATGAACGGCCAACTTCCAGTCGCGACAACGATTCGCTCAGCCGAGTATTGCTGCCCTGCCACTTCGACAGTATGGGCATCAACTATGCGAGCTCGACCATTAATAATTTTAGCGCCCGAGTTAGTTAACAAGGAATCATAAATACCGTTTAAACGCTCAATCTCAGTATTCTTATTTTTGACCAGGGTTTGCCAGTTAAAACTCAGATCACCATTTAAATGCCAACCATAGCCTTTGCCGTCTTCAAGCTCTTCATGAACATGGGATGCATAAACAAATAGTTTCTTTGGTACGCAGCCTACATTTACACACGTACCGCCAAGATAGCGATCTTCTGCAACAGCAACTGTAGCGCCCATCGAGGCCGACATTCTAGCCAAACGAACACCGCCGGAGCCAGCACCAATTACAAACAAATCAAAATCATAAGATGACATAAAGAACTCTTCAAAAACGGATATTGTCGGTATGCCTAAGCTCGAAAACTACACTAGAGCATTTAATAGCTTAAGACAGGTAAAATATAAATACAGAATTAGTGACTGCACTCTTTGAATAATACATTTTCAACGAGCTCACCCAGTTTAACGGTTCCAAGGGTTTTATAACCAATACTCTTATAAAACTTCAAGTACCGCGTATTACCAGTATCAAGCGCTATACCGCCGGAGCGCGGGTTTTCTTTACAGATATCTTCTATCGCCAACATCAACTGCTTACCGTAACCCGAATTTCTGTATTTTGAATCCACCCCCAACAGAGGTAATTCATGGTGTTCACCTTTAGGTAGATACTCGTGGATCTGTTTATGGTAATTAATATAACGCCATGTACAGTCCATTCCTGCTGTAAGCATCATACGCAAACGCCAGTTCCACTGACGACTTAGTGTCAAACGGATATCCGGACTGCCAACTAGCGCAACTGCAATCAAATGATTATCCAATGCCAGGCCGATCACATCTTGCTGATTGGAAAAATGTAAGTTAATTAACTCTCGTATAGTTGCCCTGATACGTTGATCATAACCAGGGCGCGAAGCGTCAAATAGGTATTTAAAGGTAGGCTCATGTTTATAAGCTCTATATAGAATTGCTTTAGCTTCGGTAAAAGCGCCAGGTTCAAGTCGAACAACTCTTGCTTTGGTTTCTTCTGTTATTCTTGTCATAGGTGCCCCTAGTTCTTAGACTAATATATCGCGCTACAGACTTATGAAGACAATGTCATTCTGGCGCTGATCTTCCCTGGTGCATCATCTTTATCAATGGAAATCTGCTCGACTCGCACACCTAATGAGCTTTTCAAGCGACTTAACCAAGAAATTACCTTATCGAAAGAGGCGTCATCCACCCAAACTTTTAGCTTATTGTCGCCGCTTGGCTCGAAGCGCTTAAGTGCCACTTTCTGTTGCTTTGCAAGATTAGTAACCGATGAAACCAGCTGCTGGCTATTCAATGCTTTTTTGGAAGCACTGCCTTGATTGTTTTGACCAAGACTTCTCAGTGCGGCTTTATTCTGGTTTACCAAGGCTAGCAATTGCTGATTTTGCTCAAGCTTTGCCTCGGCTTGTTTTTTGTATTCATAAGCTGGCTTCATTAAGCCAAAGATCAGAATAACCAAGCTCAGAGCTACAAGCAGCACT
>NZ_LWGE01001435.1:0-3002 GCF_001635315.1 Oleiphilus sp. HI0123 | reverse complement strand
ACCGGTAATTTCCCCTAGATTATCTTGGGCAATACGCAGCTCTTCGGCTAATAACTCGCCGGCATTGAGCTCTGTTAGCTGTCTTCGACCAAGATTTACAGCATCCAAAGCACGATTTAAGGCATCTAGGTGCCGTCTGCGTGCAGTAAATGTACCTTCATTATTAGCCTTATAACCAACGCACTCTTTAAGGTGATCTTGTAGTAAGCTTAAGCCTTGTTTTTGCTTAGCGGATAAAGAAATAAGTGGGAATTCACCAAGCGAAGCAGTCGATGGGGCTTCTGACGTTTTATCCACTTTGTTTCGAACAATTGTTATATGGTCCTGATTATCGAGCTTTTCCAAAAACTCTGGCCATAGCGTGTCTGGTAATGAGTCAGAGTTTGATTCAATAGATGAAGCATCAACAACTAAAAGAATTCGATCAGCTTGTTCAATTTCCTGCCAAGCTCTATCAATACCAATCTGTTCAACTTTATCAGTACTTTCTCGAAGCCCTGCCGTATCAATAATATGTAAAGGCATTCCATCAATATTGATCTGCTCTTTAAGCACATCACGTGTAGTTCCTTCAATATCAGTCACAATAGCTGAATCGCGTCCTGCTAAAGCATTCAGCAAACTAGACTTACCTGCATTTGGACGACCGGCAATTACCACCCTCATTCCTTCAGTTAGTAGTGCCCCTTGATTCGCATTATTGATTAAGTCATTCAAGGTATCAATCAGAGTATCAACTTGCTCCAGGACATGTGACTCAGAAAGAAAATCAACTTCTTCTTCAGGGAAATCAATTGCTGCTTCCACGTACATTCGGAGTTTAATCAAGCCGGATACAATGGCATCAACTTGCTGAGAAAAGTCCCCTTGTAGGGAACGCAAAGCAGAACGAGCAGCCTGCTCGGAAGTACTGTTTATTAAGTCAGAAATAGCTTCAGCCTGAACCAGATCCAGCTTGTCATTAAAAAAGGCGCGTTGAGAAAATTCTCCCGCTTCTGCTAAGCGAGCACCATTCGAAACGATGGCTTTTAACAAAAGATCCAGAATGACCGGGCCACCATGAGCTTGGAACTCAACGACGTCTTCACCGGTAAAGGAGTGGGGACCTTTAAAGTACAGGGCAATTCCCTGATCTAAACGTAAACCATCTGGATCATAGAAATCGCAATAATGTGCATATCGATTCTTAGGCTCAAAATGAACCATCAGTTTAGCGATATCTAAGGCTTTTGGGCCTGATACCCTGACAATTCCAACTCCGCCACGACCTGCCGCCGTAGCAAGAGCTGCAATAGTGTCTTGATAATATTCACTCATATCAAGAACAGGGTAGATTAAGCGTTAGCTTTTTCGATTTGTCTGGTAATTACCCACTGCTGTGCAATCGACAGAATATTGTTTACTAACCAGTAAAGAACTAGCCCTGAAGGGAACCATAAGAAGAAAACAGTCATTACAACAGGCATAATCTTCATGATCTTAGCTTGCATTGGATCAGGCGGAGATGGATTTAGCTGCATTTGGATAGCCATACTTGCACCCATCAGAATCGGCAGAATGAAGTAAGGATCCATTACCGATAGATCGTGAATCCAGAACATAAATGGAGCATGGCGTAATTGAACACTCTCCATCAAAACCCAGTATAAAGCGATAAATACAGGCATCTGAACAAGAATAGGCAGACAACCACCAAGAGGATTAATTTTCTCTTTCTTATAGAGCTCCATCATTCCTTGAGACATCTTCTGACGATCATCGCCATACTGTTCTTTTAAAGCTTGTAGCTTAGGTGCTACCCGACGCATATTCGCCATAGAACGATAACTTGCAGCCGACAACTTGAAGAACAAAGCCTTAACACAAACAGTCACCAGAATAATTGCAAAACCCCAGTTCAATACAATGCCATAGAAGAAATCAAGCAATAGGAATAGTGGCGTTGCTACCCAGAATAACCAACCAAAATCTACGGTTAAATCAAGGTTTGGTGCAATAGCTTCCAAACGCTCCATAATCTTTGGACCAATATATAACTGTGCAGATGTCGTCTTGGTTTCTCCTGGAGCGACTTCGATTGCAGGGCTAATAAAGCCCATCAAATATCGACCGCCTTTCACGCGTGTTTGATAAGTATGAGTAACGCCATTATCTGGGATCCAGGCACTTAGGAAGTAATGCTGAATAAATGCAACCCAACCACCATGAATTTGTTCATTGATAGGGGAGTCAAGCATGTCTTCAAAGTCATATTTCTCGTAAGGTTTTTCAGCGCTTGAAAGCGCCATTCCCAAAAATGACTGCATACCCATACTATTTTGGCTCGATGGGTCAGAGGAACGATCTCTTACAATCTTTCCAGACAGGTTTGCCTGCCAGTTATCATTAGTCTTGTTATTAATGATATAGCTGACATTAATCAGATAATCATTGCGCTTGAATTCATAACGCTTAGTAATTGATACACCATCATCACTTTCAAAATTAAGGTCTATTGAAAGGCTATCTTGTCCTTCTTGTAACTCGTATGAAGAAGATGATGATGAGTAAATAGGAGCTGGGCCGTTTTTAGAGGAATCATATCCATTTTTTCCAAATAGACCACTTTCAACAACGTAATGTCTACCATTACCACTTTCCAACAGCGCCAGTGCTTCTTCTGAGCCTAANCTAACTTTATGCTGAGGCATTTTTGCCGAAATAACATTACCGCCTTTAAGATCAAGATATAAATCTAATACATCTGTTTTGATATGAACGCTTGACGATTGTTGCGAGGTGGAATTCTTTGTTTGGGCTGTGCTATCAATACTTGCAGCAGCAGACTCAGGTACAGTAAATTCAGAATCTTCGCTACTTTCTGCAGAAGTACTTAAACCAATAGACTCTTGTGGAATGGCTTGTTTAACTGCGGTTTGCGATGCTTGCTGACCATAATCTTCATTCCAGGCAAGTATCAACATATATGATACAACTGCTAAGCCAACAAAAATAATGCTACG
>NZ_LWGE01001434.1:0-2981 GCF_001635315.1 Oleiphilus sp. HI0123 | reverse complement strand
TTTATCAGCGTATCGTTGGTGGTGAATTAAGAATTTGTGGAAATTAAATCCACAGCGCTGAGATACTTACAGAGAAAAGGATACTATCATGGGCACTATCAAATCTTACCAAGAGCAAGTTCAAGACATCGTTGAAAAAGCAATCGCTACTGTTGAAGAGCAGCACAAAGCACTTGCAGCTGCATCTTTCGAGTACATCGAAAAGCTATACAAGCTAGACACTGTAAAAGCTAAGCACGACGAAGTTTCTGACATCGCTTATAGCAAAGCACGTGAAGTAAACAAGATCGTTGCTGACTACGCTTCAGACATCATCTCTAAAATCGAGAAAGAAGAAGCAGCTCCAGCAAAGAAGGCACCAGCTAAAAAAGCAGCAGCTAAAAAAGCACCAGCTAAAAAAGCAGCACCAAAGAAAGAAGCTGAAACAGCTTAGCTTACTCTAGAGTTTTAAAAACAACGCTGCTATACCAACCCCTTTAGCAGCGAAGTTTCACCCGCCCTGTTTATCAGATACTAATCTAATTAAACTTGGTGGGTATTTTTTTGCCTCAAAATCCAGGCAGCAAATTTCAACGCTGCTTTGCAAGATGGCCAAGAATATGGCGAGATAACTCTTCGTATTTTTCTTGAATAACCCAGTGGCCCGCTTCCATCTCAATAACCTCATACTCAGCACTAACCAAGTCACGCGTACCCACAACCCCCGAGCGCTTTAACGCTACATCCTGATTACCCCATATAAAAGTCGTTGGTACATCAACTTGTCCAATGTTTAAACCGACATCAAATGCTGGAAAGTTTGCGCGATACCAGTTTAAAGCGCTCGTTAGTGCATGCTCTTGTTTGAGGATATTTAAGTAGTGTTCAGTTTCTGCATCCTCATGACTAGTCCAAACAGCTCGCAATTTTTCATAATCATTTTGAGCTAAGACATATTCGGGTATGGTCTTTTTCTGAAAGAAGCGAATATAGTCACTTGATTCGTATTGATCCGGATCTTCTCTGTAGGCCTTTCCGAAAGAATCAATATGAGGCACTGAAATAGCCACATAACTGATCACACGATCGGGATAGTCAGCCGCGAGCTTCCAACCCACACCAGCACCCCAATCATGGCCCACTAAGTGAAATTTCTTTATCCCTAGATTATCAGCAATCTGTAACACATCAGAAACCAGGTAATCTAATTCATACGACTTAAGCTCGCCAGGTCTAGCGTCTGAACTATAGCCACGCTGGTTGGGGGCAATAGCGTAGTAATCTTTGGTCGCAAGCTCATCCATAAGCTTATCCCACATAACCGCAGACTCAGGAAAGCCATGAAGTAATATAACCGGCGTATTTACCTTATCGCCACGAACATTTACCGAGAATTTCATGCCATTGGCATCGACTGTTAAATAGCCTTCAGGGTCCCACTTTGGCAGGTCACCTTTAGCAAGGCGCTTTACATACAAGAAGCTTACACTGACAACACATATCAGCAGACCCAAAACAGTTAGCGCGGCTTTTTTTCTAATTCTCATAATCAACCTATCTTAAGGAACTCATATAACCTTACCCACAAAGAACAAACACTCTGTGAGATGGACATTTATTTGGTCAGTTAGAGTAATGCCAATTCAGACTTAAAGAGAGCCACAATAATGAGAAATGAATCTTACCGGTGGGTAAATTACCTAGATTGAAGCCTTTCAATAATGCCCATCATTTTATATGTCAGGAGTGCTGCCGAAAATTCGTAAGCATGAAAGCCTTTGATTGGTGCGAACTCGGTAATATCGAAACCGATGATTTCGCATTGTTTTGCGACTGACTCAAATAAGGACAATGTTTGATACCAGCCAAGCCCACCTGGCACGGGCGTGCCTGTTGAGGGAAATACGGAAGGGTCCATGCCATCAATGTCTAGCGTAAAGAACACTTTGCTCGGGAAGTTATCAGGCAAATCTATTTTTTGGATATTTTGGGGCACTAAAATGTCCGCATCGATATGACGTACACCGTGTGCTTTGCGAGTCCGCATTTCTTCTTCGCAGTACGCGCGAATACCCAGCTGAAATAAAGGGACACCCAAATCAACGATGCGTTTCATTACGGAGGCGTGGCTATACGGGTTGCCTTCGTACGCTTCGCGCAAGTCGGCATGGGCATCGATTTGCACCACACCAAAGTCATCTATGCCAGCATCCAGAAGCCCTTTAATAATGCCATAGGTCACCGTATGTTCGCCGCCTAAGCCAATAGGGAAACCACCGCGCTCAATTATATTTGTTGTGGCAAGTGCGATGTTTGCAATGACTTGCTCTGCACTTCCTGCCATGTCGACAGGAGGGTGAGTATAAATACCTTTCGTACTAGGATTACTTGTACCGTCCCAAGTTTCAAGCTGCCAGGAAGCTTCTAAAATAGCCGCTGGACCTAAGCCTGTGCCGCCGCCGTAAGAAACAGACTCCTCATAGGGTATGGGCAAAATATGAAAAAAGGCGTCTTCAGGTTTAGGGTGTTTAAACTCTGAACCTAAAAAAATGGGATAGCCAGGCGCTGCGAGTTGGTCAAATTCGTTTGTGTCTAAATCCATGCTCTATGCCCCTTATGATAAACGGNTTTTGAAGTCGTCATAGCCGAACTCTTTGACTATTCGAAGCGTATCAGTTTCTGAATTCCAGATCGCGATAGCCGGTAAACCAATGCCATTAAAGGTATTGGTTTTGACCATGGTGTAATGTGTCATGTCGTCAAACATCAGTCTTTGGCCAATGCTTAAGGGCTCTTGAAAACTGTAATCGCCCATGACGTCACCCGCTAAACAAGTCTGCCCGCCTAAACGATAGTTATAAGTAAATTCATCACTTGCTCCGGCACCAAAAATATCAGCTCGATAAGGCATTTCAATTGTATCAGGCATATGACAGGTGGCAGAGGTGTCCAGAATCGCAAGATCAACAGTATTGTAGGTAAGGTCTAGTACCTCTGATACT
>NZ_LWGE01001433.1:0-5250 GCF_001635315.1 Oleiphilus sp. HI0123 | reverse complement strand
ATGACACCTAGGGCCATAACCCTGGCCTGCGTCTCCCGATAAGATTGTTTTACTAACAATAACGGAGAAAATCTCATGTCTAAAGAAGCGGCAGCAATGCTTTCGGTCCCGCGCTCTCAAAGCGAGGGTGAAATCACCACCTGGATGTCATTAAAAAAATACGCTTACATCATTTCGCTGATTTTACCTTTAGCGCCTATCGGATCATGTTATCTAGCGGTTACAACAGGAAATGGCCTATGGTTATGGACAACAATCGTATTCTGGTATTTCGGAATAGCGGCACTAGATAGCTATTTTGGTGATGATGAAGCGAATCCAACCGAAAAAATGGTCGAAGAGCTTAAATCAGAGCCTTACTACAAAAAAGTGATGTACCTGACCGTTCCTTTGCTTTGGGCAGCGGTGATTGCATGTGCCTATACGGTATCTCAATACGAATGGTCCTGGTTTAACTTTATTGGTGGAGCCTTAACAGCAGGTTTAGCCGCTGGAATTGGCGTTAACCTTGGCCACGAGATGGGCCATAAGGTCAATGACCGAACGCAGGTGTTTTTTGCAAAGATGGCTCTAGCTTTACCGGGATATGGGCACTTTTTTATCGAGCACAACAAAGGCCATCACAAAGATGTGTCGACGCCTGAAGATCCTGCATCATCAAGAATGGGCGAGTCTATCTATCAATTCGTAAAACGAGAAGTGCCTGGGGCATTTCGCCGAGCATGGGAGCTGGAAAGCGCAAGGTTGAAGCGACAGGGTAAGTCAGAGTGGTCGTTACAGAATGAGATTATCCAGCCCGCTCTTGCAACTGTTGCATTGTACAGCATGCTGCTAGCTTACTTTGGGCCTGTGATGATTCCATTTCTGTCGATTGTGGCTGCATTCGGCTACTGGCAGCTGACGTGTGCAAATTACATTGAACATTATGGTTTGCTCAGGCAGAAGAACGAAAAGACTGGGCGATTCGAGCGCTGTCAGCCACACCATTCCTGGAATTCGAATCAGAAAATTTCCAATCTGATTCTCCTGCACTTACAACGTCACTCTGACCACCACGCGCATCCGACTCGCGCTTACCAAGTTCTCCGTGATTATCATGGTGTACCTTCTCTTCCTGCCGGATACCCATGGATGTTCGTATTAGCGATGATTCCACCGGTTTGGTTTTCGGTAATGGATCCGAAGGTTGTGAAATGGGCTGGTGGAGATATGGACAAGGTAAATATCGAGCCCACTAAGCGCGACGAGATCTTCTCTCGTCACCATCACCCTGAAGTAGAGAAGGCTGCCTAGGCAGGCTAAGTCTAACGGGATTAGAACACAATTACTGAACGGGTTTAGGTGCGTCCATGCTTGTACTTTCTTTATTGGCTCTGATCGGAGTCGCAGGGTTTGGCTCATTCCTGCTTAAAAACAGAATACAAAAACGAGCCATAAGAAAGTGGATGATCACTGTTCATGGATTAGCCGCCTCAGGTGCTTCGGTTCTGCTGATACTGGGTCTGTATGATGCGCATTCAGCAGATACTACCAACTCATGGAACTGGGTAGGACTTGTGCTCACTCTAGGTGTGGTCATTGGTTCGTATCAACTGTTCAGAAAAGTACTCAAAGGTAGGTCGAAACCTTTGATCTTGCAGTGCCTGCATGGTGTGTTTGCAGCGAGCGCGATATGCGTTTTGGCCTACTCGATGATTATTTAATACAACGACATATCAAAACTTAATAAAGGAGCAAAGACATGGCTCAATATGAATGCCCAGATTGTGGCTACATTTATGACGAAAGCAAAGGCGCTGAGCACGAAGGCTATCCTGCAGGAACGCTATGGAAAGATATTCCGGATGACTTTCCTTGCCCTGACTGCTTTGTGAGAGAAAAGCCAGATTTCGAAGAGCTGAAAGATTAATTGAGGAGCGATCATGAGCACAGAGAATTATAGAAAGTATTGTTGTATCACTTGCGACATGATTTATGACGAAGCATTAGGGATGCCCGAAGAGGGTATCGCGCCGGGTACACGCTTCGAAGATATTCCGGACGACTGGACCTGCCCGGAATGTTCGGCTTCAAAATCTGATTTCTATCTTGTCGAATAGGTGGCAGCCATGAAGCATATTATCATTATTGGTTCTGGGCATTCCGCGATTACGCTCGTCCGTGAACTTCGAGCGCACGGTAAAGCACTTAAGATAAGCTTACTTACGCAAGATTCAGGTGATTTGTACTACAAGCCAAATTTATCGAAAGCGATTTCAATGAATAAGGCGCCGCTTGATCTGATTATGAAAAAAAGGGAAGTTCTTGAACAAGAGCATGACGTTAAAATCATCCATCAGGTTCAGGTTGAAGCGATTGAAACAGACCAACGTTGTGTTCGTTACCGAGACTCTAATAGCGCAGTCAATGAACTAATATTCGATGAGTTGGTTTTAGCAACAGGCGCATCCCCGATGAATCTCGAACTAACAGATTCTCCACGATGCGTTTCAGTAAATAATCTAGCTGAATACGAAATGTTTAGAGCAGAACTCCAAAAACTTGATAAAAGCACGAGTCGAATCGCCATTATTGGTGCCGGTTTTGTCGGTATCGAGTTTGCCAGTGATCTGTGTAATAACGGCTTTCAGGTTGATGTTATAGATACTGCGAGCTGGCCGCTTAGCAGAAGTGTACCTGAGCAACTCGGTGAGCACATAATGAATGCGTTCCCAAAAGAACAAGTACAGTGGCACATGGAGCAGAAGGTAGGTGATGTTCAAGATGACGGTGATCAGCTTTTACTTGAGCTAGATACGGGTACCGTCATCCGCGCAGATCTTATCTTGTCAGCAGTTGGATTATTGCCTCGTGTTGACCTGGCTAAACAGGCTAATATCGAAATAAATCGAGGAATTATGACTGACGAATTCCTTAGAACAAGTCATCCCAATATTTACGCGATCGGTGATTGTGCTGAGACACTTGGTGCTGTTCGTTCGTTTATTGCTCCAGCAACCGCATCAGCAAAATGTTTGGCAAAAACCTTATGTGGGGAACCTGCTGCTTTAGTTCTGCCACCACAGGCTGTAGCGGTAAAGCTAGCCTATTCTCCCTTAGTGATATGTCCCAGCTACGAATCTAAAGGGGAATGGCGCGTGGAAGGCGAAGGTAACAGTTACGCTGCTCGTTATACGACTCAGTCCAATATTAGTGGCTTTGCATTGCTGGGTGAATGTATTGCTCAGAAGGGCAGTTTTATTAAGGAGATAGAACTTACTGGATAGGTATAATCTTTTAGCTCGAAGGGTGTCTAGCCCGCAATTTCGATGCGAATGCTGTATGAGAGTGTATGGATTGTCTAGATTTCTTGGATCTACCACCTATTTAGCCAATGGAAATGTTAAACCAATTGGTTGGATAGAGTTTTACGCGATGATAGTAATTTTTGTACGAAAGTGGTTTTGTAAACAAGTAACTTAGTGGCTACATTACTACAAGCAGTCCGCAGGATATTCTGTATTTGAGTCTATATTTATGTCCGCTTCTCTCACGTTACGGAATGGTGAAAAGCGGTCAGAAGATCCGATCCTATTCTCCGATAAATTTTACATTACCTACCAGAGGAATCCGCACATTAACAATGAAAGCTGATTCTAGATAATGAGCTTGTGGGAACGTATTTACCTATTTGTGCTTCAAAGGGAATTGAGGATAACCGCGATACCTAATTAGTTTGTCTAGTAAGTGATATTTGTGTGACTCTGAAGATGTTGATGGGTGTCTCATCTTTAGACTGACGCCAACGTTGCATATTTCTTTTTACTTTAAGTTCTATTATTCTATCTATAGAACGTTCGTTCTATAGATTTTGCTGGGATATAAAAAGAGAGAAATAAGTGGCCAAGTCCAAGTTTTCAACCAATGAAGAAGCCTTGAACGCTATCTTCAATGTATCCATTCCGCTTTTCGCAAAGCAGGGGTTTAGTGGTGTTTCAATACGCCAGGTAGCCACCGCCGTTGGCGTGAGTATCGCAACGATCTACCACCACTTTCCTGACAAGAAAGCGCTGTATCTCAGCAGTATCGAAGCTTCGTTTAAAGACATAGCTCCAAAGTTAGAAGCCGCTTTGCAGCCCGTTGGTAGTGAAGAGGAACAATTGAGGCGATTTATCTTTCAGTTCACGGAACTCATGGCAAACGACGAAAATCTTAGGCTCCTTCTACAACGTGAACTGTTAGAAGCTGATGAAGAAAGAATATCGCTACTCGCGAATAATGTTTTCATGGCGCAATGGGTAAATGTATTAAAACTAGTGGAGCGAATTTCTCCCAATAGCGACCCGCACATGACATCTATTTCTTTGTTCTCCCTTGTTTTTTATCACTTGGAATCTAAACCAATGAGGGTGTTTTTTCCTGGTGGAAAACCCGAGCATGATGACCCTGAATTCATTGCTGAACATGTATGTCATTTACTGAAAAATGGAGTGTTCCAATGAGTCTACGATTAGTAACACGATTATTAGCTGTTCTTGCAGCCGTCAGCATAGCTACGGCTTGCGGCGAGCAAAACGATACACTTCGTACCCAACTAGTGGCCGCCAAGCCAATTGAGGTCGATGCTCATCATGTTAAAGAAGATCTAGTGCCTCGATTTTATTCGGCAACAGGGTACACCAATGTATCTCGCAGTATCGAAATCAGTACTTCGCAATCGGCAACGATTGACGAACTGACAGTAAAAGAGGGTGACATGGTGTCTCAAGGTGATTTGCTAGTAGCCTTGGATGAAACCGAATTGCTTACCTCTATTCGTCGAGCAGAGAGTGCTATCGAATCAGCCAAAATTCGATTAAAGGATATGGCACATGATGTAGATAATGCTCGTCAACTGCGCGAAAAACGCGTGATTACTGTGGAACAACTTCGCAAGGCAAAAGTGCAACACAATCTTGCGGAAACTCAGTTGAATCAAGCGCAGAGTGAGCTGGAAAGGCAGCTTGCTCGGGAGCCTTATCACCGCATCAATAGTCCAATTGATGCACGCGTTATTAAGCGCTGGGTGAATCAAGGGGATTTGGCTGTTATTGGAAAACCTCTTCTTCAACTCGAAGCGATTGGTGGTTTGGAGTTTGAGGCTTCGTTGCCAGCAGAGTGGGGGCAGACTCTAAATATTGGTGACCAATATGACATTAAAATTCACAAGCGCGATGAACCCGTTAAAGCCGTTATATCTCATATCGTGAATAGTGTTGATCGTATTACCCA
>NZ_LWGE01001432.1:0-1345 GCF_001635315.1 Oleiphilus sp. HI0123 | reverse complement strand
TTTTTGACACATTTCTGACATATTTTATAAATAATATAGGCGGCCGGAAGACTGTGCTGTATTAACGGTGCTGTATTAACGGCATAACTAATAATAATTTAATCGCTAAGTATATTTAACGAGATTCCAGGATGAGCCTGACTCTCATTAAAATTTTAACAGAAAAAAGGAAGACGAAATGAAAAAGACCCTGATCGCTTCAGCTGTAGCAGCAGCTACTCTATCTACTGGTGTAATGGCAGCAGATAAAGGTATTGAATTCTACGGTGATATCGATGTTGCATATGTACATGCAGATGCTGACGGAAATACTGCCAACGCTGTAATGGATAGTGACTCTACTTTTGGTTTGACTCACTCTCACATGGTTTCTGAAGGCGTAACTGCTTTTGCTAAAGTAGAATTTGAATTCGACGCAGACGAAACTACAGCTGGTATCAACCAGTCTGATGAAATCTATGTTGGTGTTAAAGGTGACTTCGGTTCTGTTCAATACGGTGTTGATGACACAGTATATGAGTGGGTAGACGTAACAGACACTTCTGAGTTTGTTGGCTTAGAAGGCGAATTGGCTGCAGATAGCGAAGTTGAGAACCTACAATATGTTTCTCCTGAGATTGCTGACGGTTTAACTGTTGGTGTAACTTTGCCAGTTGAAAGCAGCTCTGTATTCGCTGGTGCTTTAGCTGCTAAATACGCTATGGATAACCTTGAACTTGCTTTTGCATACTCTATGGGTCGCGAAGAAGCTGGTGTTGAAGCAGAAGATACTATTGGTTTAGGTGCTACTTACTCAATGGATGATATTACTGTAATGCTTGGTTACGAAAGCATGTCAGATACAGTTGATTACATTGGTTTGCAGGGCATGTACACAATGGGTCAGAACCAGTTTGCTCTAGGTTATGGTATGAAGTCTTATGATGGTGCAGAAGACGAAGCGACAATTGCGCTTCAAGCTCTTCATAATGTAACAGATCATTTGTTTGTAGCTCTAGAATACACAACGTCTACTGACCTTGGTGGTGTTGATGGTGCGGATGTTGACGTACTAGCTATCGGCGCTAACTACAGCTTCTAAGTTGTAAGTTTAGAACTAAGCTCTAAAAAGCCGGTGACTTTCACCGGCTTTTTTTTGCCTGAAATTTATGTAAATCAAACGATAAGGTGTTTTGTGCCGAAAGAAATTGAACTAAAACTTAGTGTTGTGGGTGAAAGTCTTGCTGTGCTTGAGAGCTTGGAAGCGTGTTTGAGCAATCAGGGGTTTGTGCTTGAGTTGCAGCGAAAGCCTTTGCAGAATATTTACTATGATACGCCTGATAAGATATTGAACCAGCATCGAATG
>NZ_LWGE01001431.1:0-2219 GCF_001635315.1 Oleiphilus sp. HI0123 | reverse complement strand
ATAGAGGTAAACGGGCATGATTTGTTCGGGGCTTGGGTTATTATGGGGGTTTTCAGCAGGGTAAGCATCGGCTCGCATATTAGTGCGTGTGGCGCCAGGGTTGATGCTGTTCACTTTAATAGTTTTATCCGTGCCGTCGAGCTCATCTGCTAGTACCTGCATTAAACCTTCGTTTGCAAACTTACTGACAGAATAAGCCCCCCAAAATGCACGTCCTTTTCTGCCAACGCTTGATGAGGTGAAAATAATAGAGGCATCTTCGGAGTTTCTAAGTAGTGGTAACAGTGTCTTTGTCAGCATAAAAGGGGCATTAACGTTTACCTGCATCATTTTGTTCCAAACGGACACTTCGTATTGCTCAATACTCGTAAGGGATCCAAGCTGCGCCGCGTTGTGGAGAATACCATCGATA
Organism: Oleiphilus sp. HI0123; assembly: GCF_001635315.1. Lineage (NCBI taxonomy): Bacteria > Pseudomonadati > Pseudomonadota > Gammaproteobacteria > Oceanospirillales > Oleiphilaceae > Oleiphilus > Oleiphilus sp. HI0123. The sequence goes on along the minus strand of NZ_LWGE01001431.1, from coordinate 1,807 downwards.
TGAGTGAATTCAGCATCGATCGAGTTAGCAACGTCAATATAGTCTTTCTCTACAGCGCCTTCCAAATTCATTGGAATGATTGCCGGTTTTGGGTAGCCCTTGGATTCGATTTCGTCATAGACTTTTTCTAGCTTTGAAACGGTTCGCCCTAATAGGATTACAGTTGCTCCATGCTTGGCAAAGCTAAGTGCTGCTGTCTTGCCGATTCCATCACCCGCACCGGTAACTAAAATGACTTTGGATTGGAGTAGGTCTTTCGGGGCTTGGTAGTCAAACATAGGGTTCTCATATTTACGGTTATATTGAAAGGCGTCGTCGTTTCGTGATGCCGCTTGCTAATTCTAGTAAAAGCCAAGCTGCTTAGCCACAAGATTTAACGCAGATACTACCTTTAACGCTTAATTTCTTAAGTAGTCGCTTTTCGCTTTAAAGGCGGGAATATTTATATATAATGACTACGGGTCACGATGACTTTATCGTGTCGCTGTCTATTATTAAATCGCCAAAAGGTAAGTGATGCATGTCTGTTAATACAATAAAAATGAAGCAAATTTTCAATGCGCCCGTCAGTGAGGTATTTGCCACACTTAGTGATCATAATACTTTCGGTAAGATTTGTGGTATCAATATGTCTAGAGTTGTTGATGGTGCTGATGGTGCTAACGGCTTGGGTTCGGTTAGAGAGATCAAGATCGGGATTTTACCGGGCTTTGAAGAAACGATTACTGAGTTTAAACCAGATGAGTTTATTCAATACAAAATCACTAAAGGAAGCCCCATTAAGAACCATGTAGGAGAGCTTAGATTTAGTGAGGAAGGCGGCGCTACAACGCTAGACTACACGATAGAGCTTGAGTCTAAGATTCCACTGACTACCAGTATTATTTCGAAAGGCCTGGAGCAGGGGATCTCTAAAGGCTTGCAGAAGTATGCGCAATCGTTATAGAGAGCAAGGCTCCTTTTAGTTAAACAAGGCCGCTAATTCGCGGCCTTGTTGTATCGACGACGGCTTATTTACTTTCGGTAATGTGTAAGCCGCATTCTTTTTGAGTTGCTTCCTCCCACCACCAGCGACCTTCACGCTCATGCTGGGTAGGCAATACTGCTTTGGTACAGGGCTCACAGCCAATGCTGGTGAAGCCTTTTTCATGCAGCTCATTGTAAGGCACTTCAGAAAGCCTAATGTAATCCCAAACTTCTTTAGAGCTCCAATTCGCAAGTGGGTTGAATTTGATTAACTTACGCTCGTCGCTTGAGTTGCCATGATCAATCTCAATAACAGCAACTTCAGAGCGAGTGCTTGGGCTTTGATCTTTACGTTGGCCGGAAACCCACGCATTCAAGGTACCAAGCTTTCTTTTCAAAGGCTCTACTTTACGAATGCCACAGCATTCTTTATGCCCGTCTTCAAAAAAACTGAATAGCCCTTTTTGCTTAACAAAAGCCTCTAGTCGCTCAGCATTGGGGGTCATTAATTCAATGTCGATGTTATAGTGTTGGCGAACCTTTTCAATAAAGCGGTAAGTTTCTGGATGTAATCGGCCTGTATCTAGCGAGAAAACCTGAAGGTCGTCAGTTAGTCGATGAGAAAGCTCAATCAAGGCAACATCTTCTGCGCCGCTGAAAGAAATTGCAATGTTATCGAAGGTGTTCATCGCAAATTTTAGAATTTCGCGAGGTGATTTACTTGAAAGCTCATCATTTAGCTGCTGAACGGCTTCATCGGTAATTGTGGCGGGGTCGTTAAAGTCAATCGACATTATTTGGTCTCTGTATATGCTTTGTTTTAATACTAATGTGGTATTAG
>NZ_LWGE01001430.1:0-2420 GCF_001635315.1 Oleiphilus sp. HI0123 | reverse complement strand
CGTGTTTTTTAGTTCCTTCATGCAGGCATTGACAATCTTGAAAGGCGTTTCGCCTTCACACCATTTACTGAAGCGTTCAGGGTAGAAACTAGTAAGCGGGGGTGACTTTTTGGATCCTTGGAAACTAAATAGTTGGTCTCCTTTTAGAAAGTGCCACCATTGGAAATATTCTCTCCACAATAGCTCGACATATAGCCAACGAGATGAATCGTTAGACCCGTTTTCCTGTTCGTATTCAAGCAATTTCTTGATGACCTGGCGTGGAGATAGACAGCCGCTACTTAACCAGGGTGATATTTTGCTGCTGTTGGTCCAGCCGGATAATTCATTCCTTACTGTCTTGTAGCGACGGGGCGCATCACTGGAGAAATACTCGAACAGATGGCCAAACGCTTCGCGTTCACCACCGGTAAAGCGGAGCGAAGTCGTATTCACAGGAAGCCAATCAGGAATCTTCTCTGCTTCCAACATATCTATCTTAGGCATGATTGGCAGGAATTTGGGGGCAGGAAGGGGGTCAGGGACACCTTGATTTTCAATTGATTTCCTGAAGCGTGAGTATGTTTGGGGTAACTGAGAGACCTTAAACGGTAGTTCTAACTCATTGAAGATCGTGTATTGTTCATATTCTATTACCGCAGCCTCGGAGCATTTCCTGCGAATCGCTTTAAGGATGTGCCGCTCATAAGAACCGGAAGACTGAGTCAATACGAGGTCACTAAAGCCGTAATTATTGATAAGGTTGGATATCAGCTCAGTTGTATCACCATATAAAACAATCAGCTCTTGGTCATATCGTGCGAGGTTTTGTTTTAAATCCTGAATGCATTCCAAGGTGAACTGCCAGCGATGTTTGCTGATGGAAGGTTGCTGCCATAGCTTCTGCTGAAACCATCTAGGGTCTACGACATAGATGCACAGTAGGCGATCGGCGCTTTTTATGGCGTGCAGCGCCTGGTTGTCATGAATTCGCAGGTCTCGAGTAAACCAGTATAGAACTCTTCGTTGTTTAATGAGCATATGGATTCCGTAGTGCGCTGAGGGTGTTTCAGGCACTTACGAAGCAGGTTTCATTTTGGATCAGTGCATGGGGTGATCCATTGACGCGTTGATGCGTATAAGCTTTTAAATGCTCGGTGTGGTCTTGGGGCACATTCTAATTTTAGGAGTTGGGAACTTGGAACAGCATATTGAACCAAAGGTAGTCATGCTGGCAGCTGAATGCATTCGGCAAAAAGGAAGCATGGAGGGAGGCAAGCTTATTTATCAGCAAATTAGCCTCGAACTGAGTTATGACGGTTACACGATTATGCTCAGTGACCACAAAGTTAAGCTAACTCTCTTTTTTCACAACAAGATGAAAATTGAGTGCGCTCAAAACAGGGATCTGGAGAGTTTTTACGAAAAGTTGAAAAATATTGCACGCACTGTTTTCTAGCAATGGCCAACGAGAGAGAAATCATGAGTTTGAAAACCAAGCGTCTAAGGCTTGTTTTGGGGGATCAATTAAATAGCCGTCACTCTTGGTTCAAGGAATCTGATCCTGACACCTTGTACATTTTGGCTGAACTGACGCAGGAAACTAACTACGTAAAGCATCATGTTCAAAAAGTTTGTGCTTTCTTTGCCGCGATGGAGGATTTTGCGGAGAATCTAAGACAGGCAGGACATAGGGTAAAGTACTTCAATTTGGACGAAAGCTCGGGATATAAAGATTTGCCAGCATTGCTTTCATCTGTCATTGAACGCTGCGCTTGTCAGGTATTTGAATATCAGCAACCTGATGAATATCGACTGCATGTTCAACTACGTGAATTTACTCGAGACTTGGAGATCACCTCCCGACTCTATGAAACCGAGCATTTTTTTCTTGAGCACAACGAACTACCTCTATGGTTCGAAGGTGGCAGACATCATCGAATGGAAGGTTTCTATCGTAAAATGCGTAAACGCTTCAGTGTCTTGATGGAAGGAGGCAGCCCTTTAGGTGGAAAGTGGAATCACGATGAGGACAATCGTCATGCGCTCAAAAAGAAAGACTTAGCTGATATTCCCCAGCCACTGGTGTTTGAAAATGACGTAAGTGTCATTCTAAAACGGTTGAACGATCATGAGATTGTCAGTTTCGGTAATGCGAACATTAAGCTAGTTTGGCCGATTAACCATCGACAAGCGATGGCTCAACTTCAATACTTTTGCCAAGTATGCCTCCCGAAATTCGGCTACTTTCAAGACGCGATGACCTGCAATTCTCCTCACTCCTGGAGCCTATATCACTCACGGCTGAGTTTTGCTTTGAATGCCAATATTATTAGCCCTGATGAGGTGATCGATGTCGCCATTGAAACATACTATCAACAGCAATCTAGTATTTCGATTTCGCAGATCGAAGGCTTTGTTCGTCAGATTCTTGGCTGGCG
>NZ_LWGE01001429.1:0-4399 GCF_001635315.1 Oleiphilus sp. HI0123 | reverse complement strand
ATTTTGAGATCTAAATATAGTACACTAAATATAATAATACTAAAACCTGCGAAAGAATTTGGAAGGAATATGCCAGCTGATTCAGCCATACAATATGTAAGCTTCTCTCTTGCTGAAGAAACGTATGCATATGAGGTTAAGCTGGTCAGAGAGATAATTACCTATCGAGAACCAACCCCTGTTCCTGGGTCAAACCCCGAAATAGCAGGCATCTTAAATGTTCGCGGTGAAATCGTTCCGGTACTTTCTGCTGAGAAACATATACAGGTAAGCACTGCAGAAGCCCATCAAAGAATTCTCATTCTAGACTCAAGCCGTGGCGCCGCTGGAATAGCCGTCGAGCACGTGGGCGAAATCTTTCTAGTTGAGCCAAGCAAAATCAATATCGAAGCAGATTCCTCAAAAAATGTTGTAGGAACAGTCTTGCATAGGGATAATCTAGTTATCTTATTAGAGGGGCTTTGAGAGACCTCTGCTACTTAATACCAAGTTTATGAGGACTGTCCATTGGATCATATCGAAGAAGTTTTGGTTTCCCTTCGTCGCGTTATTCGGGCGACAGACCTCCACTCCAAACATTTAGCCAAAACAACCGGGCTAACAGCACCACAGATTCTCTTGCTGCAAACGATAAGAAATAAGGGCGAAGTGAGCATTGGTGAACTGGCACATGACATGAGCTTGAGCCAAGCTACCGTCACAACCATTCTTGACCGCTTGGAAAAGCGCGAATTTGTCTATCGAGAAAGGTCCAAGGAAGATAAGCGTAAGGTCCACGCCTACTTAACCGATGCGGGCTTAGAAGTTTTAAAGGATGCCCCCACCCCTCTCCAGGACCAATTTGCCAAACAATTTAATGACCTTCAGGAGTGGGAGCAAACGATGATTATTTCAAGTCTGCAACGCGTTGCCCAAATGATGGATGCACAGCATATTGATGCGTCTCCTGTCTTGGATGTCGGCGTGCTCGATAGGCAGGACATGGCTGGAAACTCGCCTGATGCCTATGAAGGAAAGTGATCACCTAAACGCATGTTTGGCTATGTCATGCCCTGCATTGTAATCTGTAGCGTCTATGAACTTACCGTCCAGCTACTTCGCCGACTTAACGGGAACGATTACCTACAATCATACCCGGTGCATATTTCTCAAGCCAATAACGAATTCGTCGAACCAAATTTTTCTGTGGCCCTTCAGATAAATTAAACGCATAGTCCACTTGCATATAGTTAATTGCGCCAGCCACGTTTGCCGATGCCAAGCGCGCTTTGACAGAACTTTCATCTTCCACCGAATTAACCATCTCCAAGACGGGTGGCTGGAAGTTTTGCCCTAAATGCTCTGCCAGATCGACTTGTAAAGGTTCATCAAACTCAGGGTCAACCAGTACCAGAGCAAAGCCTTTATTACTAAATGTCCCCTGCTTTTGCTTGAGATACTCAAAGGCAATGTTGGCTGAAGCGCGATAGGCTAACAAAACAATATTCTGATAGCCTTGCTGCTGTAAGTACGAAATACCAGCGTTCACGTGCGCAAGCGCTTTGTCTTGGTAGGGAATTGCTTTTAGCTGCTTTTCTTTATCGGCAAGGTCTATATCAACAGGTTTATCTGGATCAGAACTGTCTTCGGTAACTGCATCGTCTTTGTCTGCCGCTTGCTCACTTTTTTCCGCCTCACCATCTGACTTATCTTTTCCACTATCCTCGTTTTTGGCTGTCTTGTTGTTTAATGCTTCTGCCAAAGCAGGGCTTAGTTCAAGCTCATCAAATTTCTTTACTGGTAAAGCTCGCTCTGGGACTTTGTCTATGGAAGCGCCTGGTAATGAGAGCGCCAAGGTATACCAACCCGCCTCTGGAAGCCCACTGCGTACAGGCCTTATTACTTGAGGCCAGTCCGCATGCTGGCCGATACCAGGAACCAATAAAACAGCACCATGTTGTTGCGGCTTTTGAGAAGGTCTTTGTAAAGCCAGAACCTGAACACTTCCAGCAGAAGAACCACCTTCAGGTATGGGGTACTCAACATCCAGCCAAACTACTTCTTTTTGCCTCAATTCCGATATCAGGGCTTGCTGAGTCACCTTATCTAGATCTATATGTCCAACTCTAAGCGCCTCACTCTTGGTTTCACTTTCTTCTTTGCCTTCAGAGGCGTCAGGTGCATCTTCCGCCAGCACCATGCTAGAACTGAATATAAGAGTAACAAGAGCAAGGCAAAACCATTTCATATAAAAACTCATCTTAGTGACACTCGGAGGCACAAACCTATCATCAATAGGCTTAACACTTTACTTATCGGCAACTAAACTATTCGCACCAGCGCTTCTACGTTAGAATAGCGCAAATTATTAATTCCGAGGAAACCATGAGCCAATTTTTGATCGCCCCCTCTATTCTTTCTGCCGACTTTGCACGCCTAGGTGAAGAAGTCGAGAATGTTCTCGAAGCCGGTGCTGATATCGTTCACTTCGATGTGATGGATAATCATTATGTCCCTAACCTGACAATTGGCCCAATGGTTTGTGAGGCGCTTCGAAAGCACGGCGTGACAGCTCCAATTGATGCTCACCTAATGGTGAAGCCAGTCGATGATATGATCAAAAGCTTTATCGATGCTGGTGCGACCTATATCACCTTTCATCCAGAGGCTTCTGAGCATATTGATCGCTCATTACAACTCATCAAAGATGGTGGCTGCAAGGCGGGCTTAGTTTTTAACCCGGCTACCCCCTTACACTACCTTGACCATACCCTTGACCAGCTCGATATGGTTTTGCTCATGTCCGTTAACCCCGGATTTGGCGGCCAAAAGTTTATTCCTGGTACACTCGATAAACTTCGACAAGCACGCAAGTTGATTAATGATTCAGGTAAAGATATCCGATTGGAAATTGACGGTGGCGTCAATATCAACAATATAGCCGAGATAGCACAAGCTGGTGCCGACACTTTTGTTGCCGGCTCAGCCATATTCAATACCGATGACTATCAGGCAACCATCGCAGCAATGAGAGCCAAGTTAGCTGGCATTTCCTAGCCCAAACGTCATCCAAGGCGCTCAGCTTGTTGCAAAACCGAGCGCCTACTTCCCCTAACTTCGCATTTTAGCGCCCCGGCGTATTTGACCAAGTAAGAGTAACCCCAAGCCCAGCAGGCTTAAGCTGGCAGGTTCTGGTACCGATACCACATCAGGGTTTGAACCCGGCTCAGTGAATGTCGGAATATCTGGTACGACAGGACCAGAAACAATAGGCGCCTGATAAAGTTGATCGGTATTAAAAGCCCCTTGGGAAGCTTGCCCCAAGACCCAAGCAAACGCTTCAGAGCTTTCTCCTGTGCCACTTAACTGTATTGAGCTACCCAAAGCCGTAGACGGTGACTCTACAACGCCAACATCGATACTTGTGGCGCCCAAAGCTGAACCATTTGTTGCGACAAGGGAGCCTTCGTAGCTAATAAACTGTACTAAGTCGCCCAGATTATTTACCAAGGCAATACCATCATTGCCACCATTTTGCAGACCACCAGAGCCGGTAAAGGCTAACACACCATAGCCTGCCTGCTGATCGGAAAAACTACCAGATAAGTCCCATGACATATAACGTCGGCCATTATTGCCATTATAAAACTCGAGTTGCCAACCAAGTAAGTCTGTACCACTTAAGCCTGCTATTTCAACAAACTCATTTTGATCAGCCCCCTGATTATCATAGTGAAACTCATTGATATAAACAGGTAAAGCTTGAAGTGATGAGGAAGCCAATAACACAGATAGCGCCATCGTTGGGCGCTTAAGAAAGTTCTTCATTTTTAAGTCCTTTTAAAAAGTATAGAAATAGATTCTGCAAACATCCTGTTCGCATTGAGCTAAGGATTCCTAGCCCTCAATTAATATACCTGTCTTAGCAAAAAAATGTAGTCTTTTTTAGCTTAAGCAGCTGCCTTGGCTAAAATTGCTATATTTAAAGCTATGAGAGTCTCAAATAGCGAGCTAGCATGCACCCTGAGCTATTGATTCACTCACAGGCCTGAGGTAATCTGTAGGCCGTTTTATACCTATTAATTGATTAGAGTAGAGAGACTGTTCAGTGTCTACATCCGTTCATAATTTCGCAGCCCTTCGTGCGCTGCTTCCCTGCCGCTGGCGAAGCTAGCTAATTGAGCACGCGCTCGTTCAATATTTGCAGCTCCTGCGCTGTATACCGCTTCGTTTTAATTAATAGATTATGAATTTAGTTAGGAACACCCTATGACACCTGAGCATTTTTCACAACTAGCGGCTCAAGGCTACAATCGCATTCCTGTCACGCGTGAAGTCTTGGCTGACCTCGATACGCCCTTAAGTACTTATCTTAAACTCGCTAACGGCACCTATTCTTATTTACTAGAGTCTGTTCATG
>NZ_LWGE01001428.1:0-1119 GCF_001635315.1 Oleiphilus sp. HI0123 | reverse complement strand
TGGCCTGTTGGCTCTATGTTCGCGTTCGTAAACGATAAGAACATCAATACAGTTGCAGACTTCAGCGGCAAGAAGATTTCAGTTCTTAATGAAGACCCACAGACTCACAAGCTTGCTAACATGGCCGGCGCATCACCTGTAGGCACTTCTTTGGCAACGTTCTCTGGCCAGTTCAACAACGGCAACATTGATATCCTTTTCATGCCAGCACTAGCTTACAACACTTTTGAGCTATACCACGGCCTTGGCGACAAAGGTGGCATTCTTGACTACCGTCTATATTACGGCATGCTTCAAACAATCACCAAGAAAGACAACTTCCCAGCAGACTTTGGTAACAAAATGCGTAAATACGTTGTTGGCCGCTTGAAAGCTATCAATAAACTAGTTGCTGATGCCGAAAAAGAAATACCAGCTAAGTACTGGATCAAAACTAACGAAGAGACTAAAAAAGAGCTAGTTAAGTTTAGCCGTGACATTCGTCTAGCACTTAAAGCTGAAGGTAAAATGGACCCTAAAGCGCTTAAGCTGCTTTGGAAAATCCGTTGTGCTGAAAACCCATCTGCAAGTGAGTGTGCAACTCCTGAATAGGCTAATAGCTTAGCAGATTATAAAAAGGCTCCTTTTAAGGGGCCTTTTTTATTATCAGTGCTTCTCTTTAGGTCTACAATAGCACCATTAGAGGAGCAAACTTATGTCTGACATTCAATATGGCACTAATGAGCCAGTAATATTCACTATGCTAATGACACCTGAAATGGCTAACTTTTCAGGTAACGTACACGGCGGCGCACTATTAAAGCTACTAGACCAGGTCGCTTATACCTGCGCATCACGCTATAGCGGCCATTACGCCGTCACCCTTTCTGTAGACCAAGTTAACTTTCGCCAACCGATTAAAATTGGCGAACTCGTCACCTTTTTATCTTCTGTAAACTACGTCGGACGCACGTCAATGGAAGTAGGCGTCAAAGTCGTTGCTGAAGATATTCACTCTCACGAGAAGCGCCATACCAACAGCTGCTATTTTACTATGGTAGCAATGGGTGAGGATGGAAAGCCCACAGAAGTTCCGCCACTCGACTTTAAAGCAGATAAGCAAAAACAGCGCTATATTGC
>NZ_LWGE01001427.1:0-1665 GCF_001635315.1 Oleiphilus sp. HI0123 | reverse complement strand
GTAACTAAATGGAAGCGTCACAACTTAAAACGCTTTCTGGCAAAGTAGAGCAACTTCTAAACTACTGCCAGACGCTTGAAGCAGACAATTTAGCGCTAAAAAGCAGCCAAGACGATTGGCTGTCCGAGCGGACTAAACTTCTACAAAAAAATGATCTTGCCAAAAACAAGATTGAATCAATGATTGGTCGCCTAAAAGCTCTGGAGCAAGGTTAATGTCCGACGCCAACACACTAAAGGTCAAAATCCTTGAAAAGGACTACCTGGTCGCCTGCCCTCCTGATAAAAAGGACGCTCTAGAAAATGCTGCGGGGCACCTTGATGAAAAAATGCGAGAAATACGCTCGTCAGGAAAAGTTCTGGGCATTGAACGAATTGCGGTCATGGCAGCTCTAAATATTGCATACGAATTGCTCGAAAGTGGTCGCGATAAAGAAGGTGACCAGGAGATGTTGCTATCACTTGAAGAAAAGCTTGATCAAGCTTTGATCAAAGCAAAAGCACAGGCCTAATTGAAACCCTGGGCAATTTGTTTTTTTTCGTAAAAAGCCCTGATTTTTATCTAGTTTTTTTATATGATGGTTTGGCGTTCTGGAATGCTGGCTTGCTAGATAAGTCCTCGAGCCGATAATAACACCTTGGTAATCACATCATGTGATGTGTGCAAGTCCCCCGGTTTATCTGGATGGGAAAGCCTAATTTGCATATAGTGATCACCCCCTTGAACTTTCGGGTTCAAGGCCCTATCTGGCAGCGGCATTTTGGGCGCACCAAAATCAACACTCACAACAGAGCGTTGCTTTTGTTTAAACCTATCCAGCTCTATCTTATTGACGATACAGCCCAAAAATGAGTCTTTCTCAAACCTCCCCCGCCACCTTAATTCAAGAAAAAAAGCAGCTTCGTAGAGAGCTCCGCCAACAACGCCGCCAGCTCACCAAGCTTCAACAAAGAACAGCTTCAACGCATTTACTCAAAAATCTGAAACGCTTTGGTTTACTACTGAGGGGCAAACATATTGCTTTGTACTTAGGCAACGACGGTGAAATCTGCCCTCGATCACTGCTCACACTAATACAGAAATGGGGAAAGACAGCATACTTGCCCGTCATCCACCCCTTAAAACCACAACAGATGATTTTTTGCCAAGTCTCTGCATCAAGCCCTTATATCAAGAACCGTTTCGGTATTGAGGAACCTGACTTTAAACGCTGCAAACAATTCAATGCTAAACAACTGTCAACAGTGTTAATGCCACTGGTAGCATTTGATAGCGAAGGAAACAGAATGGGAATGGGAGGCGGCTTCTATGATCGCACTTTTGACTATAAGCGACGGCTTCCTCAGTGCAAGCCTCGCTTGATTGGATTAGCACATGAGCTGCAGAAGATGGACGCGCTTCCGGTCAATGACTGGGATGTCAGCTTAGATGCGATCGTCACCGATCAAGGTATCTATGCAAAAAAATAAGCCTATGCAGAATCAAACGAGCAAAAAAGCCGAGTAATTCTTTATGAATAGAGAGTTTTAGTAGCGGCTGGCTGAACGATCAAATACATGCTCAGTACTAGCGTTCTGAACCGGCTCTTCATCAGCACCAATGCTAATAGAAGAAAAGCCACTTATGACCAAACCGATCATAAATATACCGATTACAGCCAACATT
>NZ_LWGE01001426.1:0-7863 GCF_001635315.1 Oleiphilus sp. HI0123 | reverse complement strand
TCTGTGGAGTTTGAGGAAATCTGCATTGCAAATAGTACCTTATCTCATAAGGAGTACTTGGATTGTAGAGAGTTAAATTTGTCTATAGAAGTGTTCCATAACTCTGGAATGTTTAAGGAGCTGCAAGGGCTTCTTTTGTATCTAGGAATTTCATGGTTTGAGCTGATATATCAATCATACAACAAGGTTAGAAAGCAGAGTCATGTGTTGAATGAACTGTATAACAAGTTTAGGGAAGCTAGCAGTTTCGGGTTGTGGGACACTCAAGACGAATTATTAGAAGCCTTTCATCAGGACCCAGAAAAAATAATTAATAATACTGATGGTACGAATGAAATGGTTATGGGTAAAGCATTGGCGGTATTCAATTATCAACAAGAACTCCATGAGTTGATTTATAGTGAAGCTAAATACTTGATTAAAAAGGTGAACAAGTGGTCCGATGTTTACGATGTCTATTTGGATGACTTGAAGCAAATCAGTTTAATGAAAAAGAATGATTTTCTAAGTATGGATAAGCAATATTCATTCGATACAAATTTCGATTTAAAAGGTATTCAGTCGCATGATTATTTAGTCGACCCTGATAGGTATTTTATGGAACGGAAAAACAGAATAGATATTCAGCATACACCGGGGCAATCTGATTTAATTCAAACCTATATTAAGCAATATGGTTGTGAAACGATTGAAGGAAAAGGGCGTATTTTAATGCGAGCTCCAATTCATGAATTGTACCGAACTGCTGTAACCCATCATGGAAGTTAAATAGAATCATGATAGATTTGAAAGTATTTAAAAATAAGAATGTATTGATTATCGGCAGCGCAAAGGGGTTTGGTAAAGAGTTGGCTTTTCAGCTTAACGAGGGAGGAGCAAATCTATTTTTACTCGATAAAGAGCCCCAAGAAGAAACTCTAGCTCGGGCAAAGTATTTTATCTTTGATGCAGAGAGTTCTACGCCCTGTTATGAGCAACTGGTCTCTGAGCTGGCAGGTGGCCTAGATGCGATGATTTACATTGTTCGTGGAAGAGGCGCAGGTGATGTAGAGTCCTTAACATCTGAGCAGTGGGATAGTGATATCAACCTCTCCTTAAAGTCAGCTTTTTTTCAGATTCAAAGCTTACTTCCAGCATTGAAAGAGAACTCATCTGAGGCAAGCATACTTTTAGTTTCTTCAATTTGTTCTAGTTTAGTTGGTTCAGAAAGTATTACCTACCACCTCGCAAAAGCAGGTATAGATCAGTTAACGCGCTACCTTGCAATTCATCTGGGGAAATATAATATTCGAGTGAATGCTGTTCAGCCCGGTTTTCTCGTTCATAACGAGCACAAAAGCCGGTTTTACGGAGAGGACAACCTGGAATATAGAGAGCTTGCCTGCGGTCTGCACCCCCTCCGAAAAATTGGCCATGATATTGATATAGCAAATCCTTGTTTGTTCCTTTTGTCTGAAGCATCTGCCTTTATTACGGGCCAAGTTCTATGTATTGATGGTGGGTTGACTGTTCAAGAACCTTGGAATCTAGTCTGGAACCTCAACCAAGTAGAGCAGACAAATGCTTGATAGCAATAGCTTCAAAGGACGTACGGCTTTGGTCTCAGGATCCACCAAAGGCATTGGTTTGGCTACAGCTGAGTACTTTGCAAAAAATGGTGCAAATGTTGTTATTTGTGCACGCTCTAAAGCGGAGGAAATTGCCCACGATTTTAAGCAACTAGGGTATGCTGCTATAGGTGTGTCTGCTGATTTGACGACTAAAGAAGGGGTTAGCTTAGTCATAGAAAAGGCAGTAAGCGGCTATGGAACGATTGATATTCTTGTTAATAATTGTGGTGGATTAGGGGGGGTAAGAACTGGTGAGTTTATGGACTTAACTGAACAGGACTGGTTGGACTGCTATAGCCTAAATGTATTAACCGCTGTGAATTTTTGTCAGTTGGCGATGGCCTATTTAAAGCAGAGTTCCTCTGCTCGTATCATAAACATATCTTCTGTAACCGCCATCCAGCCAGGAAGCTTTAATCCACATTATGCTTTCAATAAGGCTGGGCTGATCAATCTTTCTAAGTATCTATCGAATTATTTAGCTGACCATAATATAACCGTAAACTGTATATCTCCAGGTATGGTTGCTACGGAAGGCTGGGAGGAGTATATCCAGAATAAGGCGATAGAAGAGTGCCAAGCTCTTGAGTTAATTGCGCATCAAGAAAACGCGCGTGCCGTAGGTAACGTGCCTTTAAAACGCTTTGGAAGCGTTGGGGAAATCGCTGCGTTAGTCGGGTTTCTTGCTTCTGAAGAAGCTTCTTACATTACCGGGTCTAACTTTGTTATTGACGGCGGAAAGATAAAAACATGTTGATATTAACGTTATTACAATAGGGTTTATTGTGGAAATAGATTTGCTTGAGAACTATCCAAAAACTAAACGTGATTTAACTGGGCGCTTAGAGCATAAAGATGAAGCAGCCAGAGAGATTGCTCGTAAGTTTGGTAAAGAGTTTTTTGATGGTGATCGAAAGTATGGGTATGGCGGATTTAGCTATATGCCAAGGTTTTGGAAGCCTGTGATACCAACATTTAGACATCATTTTAGCTTAACTTCTAGTTCCTCTATTTTGGATGTTGGCTGTGCAAAAGGTTTTATGCTTTATGATTTGATGGAAGCGATTCCGGGTATTGAATTGCATGGAATAGATATTTCTGAATATGCAATTGAAAATGCAAAAGAGGAGGTTAAGCCTTACCTTTCTGTAGCAAATGCTCTTGAACTCCCTTTTGATACGAATAGTATGGATGTGGTTATTTCTATAAATACGATACATAACCTGTCAAAAGATGACTTGGCACAGTCTCTTACTGAAATACAAAGAGTCTCTAAAGGTAAATCATTTGTTACTGTAGATGCTTATAGAAACGATGAAGAAAAAGAACGTATGGAAGCATGGAACCTTACCGCCAAAACCATGATGCACGTTGATGAATGGAAGGCTTTCTTTAATGAAGTCGGCTACACCGGCGATTATTACTGGTTTATCCCATAATGACAAATAAACAAACTATTTCAGGTGCCACTTGTCAAGCTATTTTTGAGTCAATGTATTTGATTCGAGGAATAGAAGAAGGTATTGCGAGTCGATACGCTTCTGGAAAAATGCGTTGCCCCACCCATTTAAGTATTGGCCAGGAATGTGTGCCAGCTGTATTGAGTGTGTTATTAGATATGGATAATGACCAGGCCGTATCGACTCACCGGGCACACGCACATTATTTAGCAAAAGGGGGCGACCCTAAAAGGCTAATTGCTGAGTTGTATGGTAAATCAACAGGCTGTTCAGGTGGTTTTGGTGGCTCGATGCACTTGATTGATAGGAGTGTTGGCTTTATGGGAAGCACGGCCATTGTCGGTGGCACTATTCCTACAGGTGTAGGTTTGGCTTTAGCTAAATCAATTAAAAAAGAGCAGGGTGTTGTTGTTGTTTATCTCGGTGATGGTGCGATTGAAGAAGGTAGCTTTTATGAGTCAGCTAACTTTGCGGCAGTTAAGAAATTGCCAGTATTGTTCGTCTGTGAAAATAACCGATATTCTGTTTATTCCTCTTTGGAGTGCCGGCAGCCACTCGGTCGGAAGATTACTGACGTGGCGAATGGTATCGGTTTAAAGTCTTGGTGTGGTGATGGTAATGATCCACTTCAGTGCCATTCAATTTTATCAGAAGCATTGGCTTTAATTAGGTCTGGAGAAGGGCCAGCATTTGTTGAGCTTGAAACATATCGTTGGCGAGAGCATTGTGGCCCGAATTATGATGACCACTTAAATTACCGGGATGAAGCTGAAGTTCAATCCTGGCGAGAGAGGGACCCTGTTTTATCGCTCGAAAAGTTATTGCTTAAAGAGCACCTTATAACAGAAGAGTTAATTGAGGTACTTAAAAGTAATGTTATTAAGGTTGTTGAAGAGAGCTTTGATTTTGCAGAAAACTCTCCCTTCCCGAATCCCAAAAACAGTTCTCATGTTATGTACGCATAACCACTTTTCTTAAGAAGAATTATGAAAAATATCAAAGAAATAACCTTTGGAGAAGCTATTCTCGAGTCTAGCGATGACGCAATGTCTATGGATCAAAGTGTGATTTATTATGGGCTCGGTATTAATGATCCTACATGCATATTTGGTACGACAAAGGGTTTGGTTAGCAAGCATGGCAATCAACGTGTCTTTGATACCCCAACGTCTGAAAATAGTATGCTTGGTGTCGGCGTCGGGGCCGCTATAAATGGTTTGCGGCCTATTATGGTCAGTCAGCGTTTAGATTTTTTTTTATTGGCAATGGATCAGCTAGTAAACAATGCTGCTAAATGGCACTTTATGTTTGGTGGCCAATCTAAGGTGCCAATGGTTATTCGTTTAATTGTTGGGCGCGGTTGGGGGCAAGGACCAACACATAGTCAGAGCTTACAGTCTTGGTTTGCGCATATCCCGGGGCTTAAAGTTGTTATGCCTTCGACACCAGACGATGCATATAGACTAATGATGGCTAGTATTTTTGATGACAATCCGGTTGTATTTATTGAGCATCGTTGGTTACATCAACAAAAAGGCTTGGTAAACATGAGCAAGAATATTATAGAGCCTTTGGCAGGAAATACAGTTGTATTAAGCGGTGATGCAATCACAATTGTTGCTAGCTCCTACCTAGTTATAGAAGCAAAGATTGCTATTAGCTTTTTACGAAAGAATTATCGCATTGATTGTGAGTTAATAGATTTAAATATTATCGCTCCTATGGAAGTTAGTGCTATTCAGAACTCTGTGAAAAAAACGGGAAGGTTATTGGTTTTGGATAACGGGCATGAAACTTGCTCCATTGCATCAGAAGTAGTGAGTCGTGTCGTAAAGTCGTCGTTCTCGGATTTGAAACAGGCCCCCGAAATTATGGCTAAGCCAGATTATGCCGAGCCAACCAGTTATGCACTGACGAAAGAGTATTATATTGATGCTGAAGCTATCTCATTAAAGGTAGCGCAAATGCTAGGTGTTGACGTTGATAGCAAGTGTTTAAAGAAAAGCGGTCATCATGATGTGCCTGGTGATTGGTTTACAGGACCTTTTTAGGTAAAAGATGATGTTGAGTATGAAAATAAAAAAAGGCAACACCTAATGTCACGTTCAAAGGTTGTTGTCATTTTTTCGATTTCAAGCGATATCGGCTATGAGCTAGCTAAGTCTCGTTTAGAAAATGGGTGGAGGGTGTTGGGGACTTATCGAACACATTCGTCTCAGGTTGAAGATATTATATCCAAGGGAGGAGAGCTTGTCCGAGCTAATTTTGAATCCCGTGGCAGCCTGAGTTTAGCTTGTAAAGAAATTGTCGATAAATGCGCTCAGTGGGACGAGCTTATCGTTGCTCCGGGATCTCTTGAGCCTATAGGCTTATTTGAAAGTTGTGATTTCGAGTTATGGGCCGAATCGATAAATATTAACTTTATTAATCAACTCTATGTCATCCACCAAATGCTAGCCTCCCATAGAGTAAATGCTCTTGTTCTTTTGTTTGCTGGTGGTGGCACTAACGGTACTGCTGATCGATTTAGTGCCTACACAGTTAGTAAAATTTCCCTTATTAAAATGGCAGAGCTACTTGATTCAGAAATGCCGGATATTAGATTTTCTATTATAGGTCCTGGTTGGATAGATACTAAGATTCATAAAGAAACACTAAACGCTAAAGGGTTGGCTGGCGGTTCTTATGATGAGACGGTGAAAAGAATAAAGGATAGAAATTTTGGTTCGATTGATGAAGTAATTAGATGTATAGATTGGTTATCAGGTCAGCCTAAAGAATACGTTGGCGGGAGAAATTTTAGTGTTCAGCACGATGCATGGGGCTCAAGTAAGTTGAATGAAGTGCTTTTAAACGATAGTAATGCGGGCAAACTGAGGCGATTCGCTAATGATGATCTGAACTTTGGTGAGCACTCGTTTAAAGATTCTATAAATTAAAGATAAGACAAAAATTATGAATGACGCCACTAATATTAATGGTTATTTAGACTTTCTAGCCGCTTTACCTCAACATCATTCACCACAAAACTCTTTATATACCGAACTTAAAAAGACTGCTCATCAAGATCTCCATACCATCTTTGGAGAGTCTGGAAAGCAAGAGTTCGACCTTGATGGTGTTGGTAATATTAAAGTTCCCTACTTTAAAATGGGGGCGGTAGACTCGGTTAATCTGTTTGACTTGGATGAGCTTATTCTATTTTCGTTTTACAGATGCAATAAGCCTAAGTACCAAAATGTAATCGATATCGGTGCCAATATTGGAGTGCATTCAATAATACTAGCAAAGCTAGGGTGTCAGGTCACTTGCTATGAGCCTGACCCAGTCCACTTCGATCACCTGCAAGCAAATATAGAGCTAAATGGTGTTGAAACGTTAGTGACACCAATTAAAGCTGCAATATCAGATACCTCCGAAACAAGACAGTTTACCCGAATACTTGGAAATACCACCGGAAGTCACTTGACCGGAGCAAAGGAAAACCTTTATGGAGACCTTGAAGAGTTTGATGTTGCAGTTTTGGATATCAGGTCGATCCTTAAAGATGCTGACCTGATTAAACTCGATGCTGAAGGTGAAGAGGCTAGGATTCTACTTGCTACTGGGCACGATGATTGGGTGAGCACAGATGCGGTTGTTGAAGTTGGGAATAGTCACAATGCAGAATTAATTTTTGAGCATTTTCAAAGCATTGGCGTTTCCTTGTTTTCACAAAAAGAAAACTGGTTAGAAGTTAAGGAACTCTCAGATATGCCTGTTTCTTATAAAGAGGGCTCATTGTTTATCTCGACTAAACCTAAAATGCCTTGGGACTAACAATGAAATTATCGGATTATGTAGCAAGTTTTTTTGCAGAACTTGGAGTTCGGCATGCCTTTGTTGTTACTGGCGGTGCTTCTTTGCATCTCATTCATAGCATATATAACACGGAAAATATCGAACACATTTGTTGTCATCATGAACAGTCTGCAGCTATGTCTGCTGATGCTTATGCGCGCGTGACCAATGATATTGGGCTCGCTATCGCAACAAGCGGGCCAGGCGCAACCAATTTAATTACCGGAATATGCGGCTGTTTTTATGATTCCGTTCCTGCTGTATTTATAACAGGGCAAGTATCGACATTTCGTTTATCTGAAGACTCTGGCGTTAGACAAACCGGGTTTCAAGAAACACCAATCACTGAAATGTGTCGACCGGTTACCAAATACGTTAAACAAATTCGCAACCCCCATGATATAAAAAAAGAACTCCAAAAAGCTGTTTATATTGCGAAGTCTGGTAGACCTGGGCCTGTACTGATTGATATTCCCGATGATATTCAACGAACTGATATCCAGCCGGAACAGTTAGATGCTTTTTCCCCAGAGCTTGAATGCAAGACCTTATCTCCTCAGACATTAGGGGCAGTAAACGGCATTGTCAGTAAGTTAAAGACCAGTAAACGACCTGTTATTGTCGCTGGTTGGGGCCTTCACTTAGCAAAGTGTGAAGACCTTTTTTCTGAACTAGTCGATAAACTAGGTGTACCCGTAGTGCTAACATGGGGTGCTTCAGATATTTTAGCTGATAGTCACGCTCTGAAGGTGGGCACTTTCGGAACTCATGGTAGTCGTTATGCGAATTTTACGATACAGAATGCTGATTTTGTCTTAGCTTTAGGTACTCGTCTCGACACTAAAGCCACTGGTACTCCTGTAAATACTTTTGCAAGGCAGGCTTGGAAGGCTGTAGTGGATATTGATAAGAATGAGCTTGAAAAGTTTGAACGTAATGACCTGAAAATAGAT
>NZ_LWGE01001425.1:0-1100 GCF_001635315.1 Oleiphilus sp. HI0123 | reverse complement strand
CAAATAAGTTAGCATAAAGTGTTACAATTCACACCTGCTCGCGTTAAGTAAAGCGCATAATTATCAGTATTTCGCTAATGTACAGGAGAATAAGCCTTGCAGGACTACATTATTTGGTTTGATGAACTGGGTATGAACGATGTTGATCGAGTGGGGGGAAAGAATGCTTCACTCGGCGAGATGATTAGTCATCTATCTTCTGTAGGGGTAAGGGTGCCGGGCGGTTTTGCTACAACGGCTCAGGCATATTGGGACTTTCTATCAGAGAACGGCTTAAGTGAGCGTATCAATGCAGAGCTTGCTTCACTCGATGTAAAAGACGTTACAGCCTTGGCAGAAAGTGGTGCCAAAATTCGTGGCTGGGTGATGGAGGCTCCGTTTCAAGAGGCTCTCAATAGGGCGCTTGAAGATGCTTTCAAAAAGCTACAAGACGGAAATCAAAACTTGGCCGTTGCAGTTCGTTCTTCCGCCACTGCCGAAGATTTGCCTGAGGCTTCTTTTGCTGGTCAGCAAGAAACCTTCTTGAATGTTACCGGAATCGAACAAGTTAAAGCTCTGGTTAAAGAAGTTTTTGCTTCGCTTTATAACGATAGAGCGATCTCTTATCGTGTTCACCATGAGTTTGAGCATAGTGAAGTCGCATTGTCCGCTGGTATTCAAAAGATGGTGCGCAGTGAGACGGCGAGCTCCGGTGTTATGTTTACCCTCGATACCGAATCCGGCTTTAGAGATGTGGTGTTTATCACTTCCTCATATGGCTTGGGTGAAACTGTCGTGCAGGGTGCAGTGAACCCAGACGAATTTTATGTACATAAGCCCACTTATGAAGCTGGTCGCCCAGCAATTCTCAAGCGTAACTTGGGTAGCAAAGCGATCAAGATGGTCTATAGCCAGGATGATAGTGACTCACTGGTTGAAACCGTCAAGGTTGATATGGCACAGCGCAAACAGTTCTCACTGAGTGATGAAGAGCTCAATGAGCTGACCAAGCAAGCGCTGATTATCGAGAAACACTATGATCGCCCGATGGATATCGAGTGGGCAAAAGATGGTGATGACGGTGAGTTGTATATTGTTCAGGCGCGCCCTGAAACGGTTAA
>NZ_LWGE01001424.1:0-3522 GCF_001635315.1 Oleiphilus sp. HI0123 | reverse complement strand
CAACAACTGTTATGCGGCTAGTTTCAGCAATAACTCTAAGGTTTTCTCTGATTGCTTTACATTTTTCTTCAATCTCAATTTTTCTAGCTTCTTCTTGAGCGATCCCTTGTCGAACTTGCATTTCTTTGGCTGTTTTTTCATCGATAGCTTTTGCTTGGTTTTGTGCGCTGGTGCGCTGTGATGCAGTGCTAGTTTTAATTTGAATACTGGTCGACTCGGTATGGTTTGGTTTCTTGTCCGTATAGTGAGTGTTGCCGTTACTATCGACCCATTTATAGACTTCAGCCGAAGTTGCTATGGTTGTAGCACAGCTAATTAAAAGAAAAGCGCAAAGCTTTAAAGTGGTTGTGAATAATGCGCTGTTCAGTGTGAGCGTCATGGTTTCGATTTCCTGTCAGATCATAGAATTTTGGTCAATTGACATTCTAACTATAAACCATAGACGGTTTTTTGGACGAGAAAAGCCGAAAAAATACAAAACTGGGTCAAAAAAATGCAAATTATATTGACTCTAATGATTTAAGTGTCAGAATTACGGGTTGCTTTTTCTAGGGTTTTACAAGTGTCGTTTTTCAACGTTAATCGTTTGACGGTAATAGTATCCCCCAGCGTATTTGAGCTTCTTACTTTGCTTGATAGAAAATGTAAGAGGCAGTGGTAAAACAGGAGTCTAGCATGACATAAAAGTGCTGGACTTTATGGCGAAACTCTACGCCAAATTTACCATCAAAGTAACGCTAGATTGCATCCAGTGCACTTCCAAAAGAAGTGAGAGTTAACTCGGATTAAGCTTCCATAAACTATTTAACAGAAGGTAATTATCGTGGAGCTATTATCTGGCGCCGATATGATTGCTCGTTTTTTACAAGACGAGGGTGTCGAGTACATATACGGTTATCCTGGTGGTGCAGCGCTGCATATTTATGATGCGCTTTTCAGACAGGATAAAGTTGAACATATTTTGGTTCGTCATGAGCAGGCAGCTGTTCATATGGCGGATGGTTACGCGCGAGCGTCTGGTAAGGCGGGTGTCGTGCTCGTTACGTCTGGACCTGGTGCGACGAATACAATTACAGGTATTGCTACAGCCTTTATGGATTCTATTCCAATGGTTGTGCTTTGCGGGCAGGTGCCTTCAACCTTAATTGGTGAAGATGCTTTTCAGGAAACCGATATGATGGGCGTATCTCGTCCTGTTGTTAAGCATAATATGGCTGTAAGGCATGCCTCAGAAATACCAGAGGTCTTGAAAAAGGCTTTCTATATTGCGCAGTCGGGTCGTCCGGGGCCGGTTGTTGTGGATATTCCTAAGGATATGACGGCGCCAAATGAACGTTTTGAATACGTTTACCCCAAAAAGGTGAAGTTGCGTTCTTATACGCCGCCGGTAAGAGGGCATTCTGGTCAGATTAAGAAAGCGGTCGATATGTTATTGGCAGCTAAGCGTCCGGTAATCTATGCGGGTGGTGGTGTTATTCTGGGGCAAGCATCCAAGCAGTTGGTAGAGTTGGTTGAGCGCTTGAATTATCCAGTAACCACAACGCTAATGGGTTTGGGTGCATATCCTGGTACTGGTGAGCATTCTCTGGGAATGCTGGGGATGCATGGTACCTACGAAGCCAATGAGGCAATGCATAATTCCGACTTGGTTTTAGCGGTTGGTGCTCGATTTGATGATCGAGTGACGAATGGCACTGACAAGTTTTGCCCGGGGGCAAGAATTGTTCATATCGATATTGATCCGGCAAATATTGCAAAAACAGTTAAGGTTGATGTGCCAATCGTTGGGCCGGTGGGATCAGTGCTTAATGATATGTTGGCGATTCTGGAGGATGCAGAGGAAACGCCAGATCAAGAGGCTTTGGCTTCTTGGTGGAAGAGTATAGATGGCTGGCGTGCTCGTCACGGTGGTCGCTACGACCCTTCGACCGAGGAAAGCATTAAACCGCAACAAGCGATCGAGGCGATGTATAGAGCGACGAAAGGTGATGCTTACGTTTGTTCTGACGTCGGGCAGCACCAGATGTTTGCAGCTCAGTACTATAAATTTGATAAGCCAAATCGTTGGATTAACTCTGGTGGTTTAGGGACGATGGGTTTTGGTTTGCCAGCGGCAATGGGGATAAAGCTTCATTATCCTAATGAGGAGGTTGTCTGCGTAACGGGTGAAGGCAGTATTCAGATGAATATTCAGGAACTGTCGACCTGTAAGCAATATGACTTGCCGGTGAAGGTTTTAATACTGAACAATCAGGCTTTAGGGATGGTTAAGCAGTGGCAGGATATGAATTATGAATCGCGCCACTCTCATTCGTATATGGAGTCCTTGCCAGATTTTACTAAGTTGGTGGAATCATATGGTCATGTTGGTTTGACTGTCACTAAACTTAGCGAGCTGGATACGACGATGGAGAAGGCTTTTGCGATGAAAGATCGTTTGGTTTTCATCAACGTTTATGTTGATCCGAAAGAGCATGTTTATCCGATGCAAATTGCGCGCGGATCTATGAATGACATGTGGTTAAGCAAAACGGAGAGGACTTAAGCCATGCGTCGAATAATTTCAGTTTTGTTAGAGAATGAGCCGGGAGCTCTGTCGCGTGTTGTAGGGCTGTTTTCACAGCGAAATTATAATATCGAGACATTAACTGTTGCGCCGACGGATGATGGTACGCTGTCTCGTTTAACGGTTACAACTTCAGGCTCCGACAAGGTCATTGAGCAGATTACCAAGCAGCTAAACAAGTTGGTTGAAGTGGTGAAGCTGGTTGATCTGACGGAAGGTGCTCATATAGAGCGCGAGTTGATGTTGGTTAAGATTAAGGCAGCGGGCTCTCAAAGAGCAGAGATTAAGCGTTGTGTTGATATCTTTCGTGGTCAGATAGTGGATGTTACTAGTTCTGCCTATACGGTACAGATCACAGGTAATAGCGACAAGTTGGATGCATTTATTGCTTCGATAGCTGAAGGAAGTGTGCTCGAGGTGGTTCGTTCGGGTGTTTCAGGTATTGCGCGTGGCGAGAAAGTGCTAAGTCTATAGCGTGTTGTTTAGTAAAATTTTAATTAAGCGTCGATTTATTTCGACAAGAGAAAAGTAGAGGATTGTCATGCAGGTTTATTACGATAAAGATTGTGATCTATCGATCATTAAAGGTAAGAAAGTTTCAATTATTGGTTATGGTTCGCAAGGTCATGCTCATGCCTGTAACTTGAAAGATTCTGGTGTTGATGTAACGGTTGGTCTACGTGCAAATTCTTCTTCTGTAGCGAAAGCGGAAGCGCATGGTTTGACTGTTAAGCCGGTTGCTGAGGCTGTCTCTGGTGCTGATGTAGTAATGATTTTGACTCCAGATGAGTTTCAGTCTGTTTTGTACAAAGAAGAAATTGCACGTAGACCAACCGTTACATCAACACCAGAATCTTTCAAGTTACAGGCATGAGCATGACCTTGCGAACCATAACCAATAATTGAAACTTTCTTACCTTTAATGATCGATAGATCACAATCTTTATCGTAATAAA
>NZ_LWGE01001423.1:0-830 GCF_001635315.1 Oleiphilus sp. HI0123 | reverse complement strand
CATCATAGCCAAAGTAAGATTTTAGGGCGTGAAGCGCCGTGTCCATATTCATAGGTCGTTCTCCTGAAAGGGGCTGTGATTCTTAACTTCCCTTTGGGCATCATGAGGAGACACGTCGGGCAGGTCTTTCCAATTTATCGGCATCGCAAATTCCTTTTGCTAATGATTGAATTCACGAGAAGCCTAGCAAATATAGTGGGTCGCATGCAAAGTCGGCCAACACGATTTACATTACAATAGGCCAAAATATTAAACGCCATTCTGGCAACTAAACTAGATGGAACACCTCCTAAATGCTAAAGTAAGCAGATGCTAACTTCCTATAAGCCAATAACGCTAATAATAAAGCGCTCAATAGTCCTATTAGCACTGTTTTTATCAGCTTGCGCCAGCTTTGATCAGACCAACATTAAACCCGGTCAGCGTGTTGATGGCTTTACTTTCTCTTTTGAAGTGCCTACAGAAACACCCTGGTTTGCAGTCGTATATGGCACAAGTCATCGTCTGAAACTCAGCCAATTAAACCAAGACGATAGTTACTCCATTCTAGTCACCTTAACTCGCGGCCCAAGAAGCGGTATGTATTCGAGTGCCAACGCGCACTTACAGGCACTAAAGCGCCACCTGCAATTAGAACGGCAGCCAAAAGGTTTAGTCCTCCATCACCAGGCACAAGCCATTGATACACGCTATGGCGAATTATGCATTCGTCAAACCAGTAATAGCGAAGACTGGCGAGGTCGAGCAAAGCCCGGCCCAGCGCTGATAGACAGTATCACCCTGACCTGTCCTCACCCCGGCTTCGCAAACGTACTAATCAGCACGACGCT